>NZ_JAKKSJ010000002.1:0-207108 GCF_025653365.1 Shewanella sp. SW32
ACGCGCTTAAAATGCGCGCATCCTGTGTGATGTGGGTAATTGCCACCGCTTCGCCTAAATGCAGTTGATGAAAGTCGCTATCGTTGTTCAGCTTGGCCAGCAAGGTTTTAGGGCTCTTACCCAATAACCTAGCCACCTCTGAAATGTTGTGGTCATCCGTCAGTGATGCAGCAGCTGCAAGTGGATCTGTAGAAACTGCCGACGGTTTTCGCATGTTTGTTTTGCTGAAAAACATATAATCCACCTTACTGACCGTTTGCAGCGCTTGGTGAATGATTGGTTTTGAGCTTTCCATTAGTGATTTTTTCAATCTGGAAAGCTCGTAACTCAGGTACTGTTTCCCCCCATTGAGAAATAGAACCTTTGGTTAAATTCAGGGCTTTAGCGATTTTTGCCTTGCTCCCGAAGTGGGCAATTACGTCAGATGTCTTCATTTAATGCCTTAGGCTTTGCCAAAAAGTTTAACAAGCAAACAAAAGTTTAGCTCACAAAACTTTTTAAGTATAGGACTTTTAACTTTTCAGGGTTTAGAATGCTTAACTATGGACATATCAGAACGCATCAAACAGCAGATGCAGGCCTTAGGCCTAAAGGCTGTAAACATTGTAAAATTAACTGGTGTCTCTAAAGGCACGGTTAGCCAGTGGGTGAATGGTGTATCTACCCCAAGCGGACAAAATCTCATCGCGTTGAGTAACGCACTTCAATGCTCGCCGGAGTGGATACTTACAGGTAAAGACGAGTCATATTCAAAACTAAACTCTGATAGTTCTGGCTATACAGAAATACTTGGTGGGTTTGATTTATGGGATAACGACACGCCTCTCGACGATGATGAAGTGGCAATACCTTTTTTTAGAGAAGTAGAGTTGTCAGCTGGTGATGGATCCACCATGGTAAAAGAGAATAATGGTGCTAAATTGCGATTTGCTAAATCCACGCTTAAAAAATGTGGAGTATCTGCAGAGTCTGCGGCTTGTGTAATGGTTTCAGGTAATAGTATGGAACCAGTTTTGCCTAATGGTTCAACCGTTGGTATTGATAAATCACAAACCCAAATTATCGACGGTAAAATGTATGCTGTTGATCATAACGGTATGTTAAGAGTAAAACTGCTATATCGCACCCCTCAAGGTTTACGACTGAGAAGTTACAATCAGGATGAATTTCCTGATGAATCGCTAGTTTTTGGAAAGGACAGCATTAGGGTTATCGGTAGAGTTTTCTGGTCGTCGGTACTTTATTAAAAAGCATTGCTAACCGCTTAGCCATCAAGGAGGATTTTTTGAACACTAAAATAGTCACATTTTCAATACTCGCATATGTGGCAGTAATCCCCACAAGCTATGCTGGTATTTTTGGGCCAAAAAATTACGATGAGTGCATACTCGACGGAATGAAAGGAGTTACAAGTGATAAGGCTGCGGCATTTATAGCAATATCATGCCGCAATCAATTTCCATCAACTATTAATTTTTTGCATCCAACTAGAATCCTTTCGGCAGAAGAACTAGCTAAGATAACTGGTCGAGGCGAGCATGGATCTTTAGCAAATTACTTTCATGGTACTTTCTATAACGGCAATCCAAAAGTAACCATGTCAGAAGTTGTTATCGAAATAACGGCTAGTAAAGCCAATATAAAAGAATCGAAAATATATACTGTCAGCGTCACAGTTGAACCCCTATCTACCAAAGACTTTTCATTATCAATACTAGATGCTGATGCTGGCTCTAATTATTCATGGTCAATTATAGCGGTTAAAGGCTACTAATATTCAGTAATAACAAAAACTTATATTAATTAAATTTTATAGGTTACTTATTTTGTATTTCAAGCCTACAGCGCCCGCTGTGGGCTTTTTTATTGCCTCGTCTAAAAATAATCTCTGCGAAAAATAACCTAATAAAAATCATATCCTTATCTATAAATCTCAGTGTTAAACACGTCTGCATAAAATCATTTTGTTTAAAAGACTAAACTTTTCTCATTGACACTTTTGTTTATTTGTCTAAACTTTGTTTTGCAAACTAAACGCTCTTTAACAATCTGGCCCATGAACAACTAAACCCGCCTAGAGCGGACTAGGTTACTCCGAGGATCACGCGGCGGAGGATAGTAATCCGCGTAAACAGACTTGTGCGCCTCTTGCGGCGACCGGATAGCAGATCCCCCAGATAAGGGATAAAACGCGGGAATACCCCGCGGCGGCTAAGTGAATTGTTCACGTTCTGCGAGCATGACCCGTTAAGCACACAACCCCGCCCCGTTCTGGCGGTTAGGTAAGAACACCATGCACCTTGCTTTTACAGCGAGGTCGCATTGGGAAGCAGTTTGCACAATCGGTTAAATAGCACTGGGAGCAACGTGCTGAGTTACGGCGTTACAACGCGCTGGTGTACAGCGAAAGCTCGGAAGGCCGTACACAAACTGCTTCACCAATGCGACTTATAAGGAGAACGCCATGAAAACTTATGGCAGAAGTTCATTAGAAATTGCCGAGGATAACCTGCTAGAGCTGGTTGTCCCTGTATTCAATATCAGCCGTGGTGACGCACAAAGGCTGTGCATTCAGCGCCGCGAAATCGGCACTGAATACCGTAAAGCAGGCCAAGCGCTGCTAGATGTCTGGGAAGGCACAAAGGAACAGATTGAAAGCGTCAATTGCTTGTTGCTTGCAAAACAATTAGCGGTTTTGAAATCACACTAATCACGCCAACCTGCGGCACCAGCAGGCAATCTCACTAGAGGACAATCCCATGTAAATCACTAGCCGTTAGAAGCGGTCAACAAGGTTTTACAGCTGCCACTTGCGAGATTGATTGAGCGAGTGGCATCGATAAAACCAACAGGAGGACTTATGGAAGAAAACATAAAAACGCTATTAGCAAATCATGCTTATTGGGCTGATAAAAAACGCGAACTTCAAGAAGATACTAAACATGAGTTTCACTCTTGTGATGGTGTTGATACTGCTGGCGAAGGACGTGATTTTCACTCCTTTGGGAAAAATTGCTACCAACGAGCTTTTGAACTTAGGGAAGAAATTTCATCATTTCACGAACCTTATTCTTTTGATGAGTGTTTTGATGAAATCGAGCCTTGCGAACACTGCGTTAGGCATAAAGAACTAAAGAAACAGCTTGCGCAAGCATCTAGACGTCTTGGGAATGTTAGAGCCGCAATAACAAAGATTGGCCGAAAATTACAATGTTAAACATTAGCTTTATCAAAGTTTTTTACTTTCACTGAGAGGCTTTGCTAAAGCCTATCAAGGAGGATATATGGACGACCGCTATACGGTTTATGAAAACCAACTGCTATACGCGCTGACCGTGGCGCTTCTTGCTAGCCCACTTGGTAGCAATACCATGGAACACCCAGCAGTTAAAAACTGCCTTGAAGCTATCGAACAGCACTACTTAACGGGTAAGCCTAGCTTTCAGTTTGACGTTAGTTTCTGCGACTTTACTGGATACCTTTACCACCTTGTTGGTGATAAGCGCCAAGCAGTGGCCACATTGCGCATTGACCGATTTGGCCGAGCCCGGACTTACCGCATAGGCCCAGCGATTTGCCACATCATCCAAACCACCGACCGCACTGAGCAATACATTGAGCGCAAAGAACGGCGCCGCGGTGTTCACCGAATTGACATAAGGAGTGCCATACCGTGCTTGATGCAAACTCAATAGGCGATCACCTGACCGCCAAACTTTCAAACTCAATCGCGCTCGATAACGCCAAAGCCGAAGCGATTGACGCTAAGGCTGAGTGGATTGAAAACCAACTACAGCGAGGTATTGCAGTGGAAGGACACGACCTAGACACCATTATCGAAACCGTACTCGATAACGATGGCATTAACGAGGCGCTAAAAATCGCCTATCTGTACGGCAATCCGCACGGCATCAATGTGTTAATCGATGCCGAAATTACCCGCTTAGCCAATGCGATAGCGCCTGACTTAGTTCAAGCGCACTTGGATAGCATGGAGGATGCAGCATGAGCAAGCTCTTTAAAATGACCTTTAATCCCATGGCGAGCGCGCCAAAAGGCACTTGCAGTATTACTTACTGCATCGAGGTTGATAGCCTAGCGGACGCAGAACGCCAAGCTGAGACTAATCTAGCCGCAGAGGGTTACAACCGCCGCCACTTTCGTCGCAATATCGAAAGCCATTGCACGCTAGTGAACGAACAGCAAGACGTCAGCGAGCCAGTTAAAACCGAAGTAATCACGAAAAGTGAACCAATTAAAGCGGCTAAGTGCGATGGAAATCATGCAGGCCCAAGCTGCGCGGATCCAGAGTGTTGGAATGACGATATTAAGCCAAGCTCAGTCAATGATGATTCATTTGATGACGACCCGTTTGCCGCGTTCGCGCCACCAGCATGGACCATTGAAACGCTTAATGTGCGCTTAGAACAATTGGCGCCAGGTGAACGCCTGATTATCGATGACTTGCCCGATGACATTTACCACGGCGCAATCGGCGTTAGCTCAAGCAAGCTCAAGCTGTTTATTGAGTGTCCGCAAAAGTATTACGCCAAGTACATCGCAAAAATCATCCCTGACGCGGAAAAAGCCTACTTTGATTTTGGTAAAGCTATTCACACGGTTTTCTTACAGCCTTGGCTATTCGAATCAAGCTATGTGTGCCAGCCAGAAGAAATCAAAATCCGCAGTAGTAAGGTTTGGTATGCGTTTAAAGAGAAAGCTGATGCCGCAGGGCAAGTCGTGCTAACGCAAGCCCAATGGGATGACATGCCGATACTGCGCCAATCACTTGAGTCTAACGCCAAAGCTAAGGCACTAACTACTGGCGGCGTAGCAGAACGCAGCATCTTTACCCGCGACGTTGAAACGGGCCTGATTATTAAGTGCCGACCCGACTACATGATCGGCAAGTTGATAATCGATTTAAAAAGCGATGCCAGCGCCGATCCTCGCTTCTTTGGTCCTAAAGCCAAAAAGCTTGGGTATCACATTCAAGATGCGCTTTATACCGATGTAGCCGGTGCCGATGAATTTGCCTTTTTAGTCGTCGAGTCATGCCGCCCATTCGTTATCACCGCGCCAGTTATTTTAGATGCCAACGTCAAACGCTTGGGTTATCTCAAGTACCGCAAAGCGATGCGCGAACTTAAACGCTGTATGACGCACAACGTATGGCCTGCATATACCGACCTAGCGGTAACTGTAGGCCTTAACCATTTCGAGCAACAAGATTTAGAAGCGCTCGAAAACGAACTCACCGACTCAATGGAGCACGCAGCATGAGTAGCAAGCTAGTTTTCCCCATGTTCACGCCAGTTTGTGAACGCGATGGGCGCAACGATGGTCAGCAAATATGTTTTGAGTCCTATTTAATGAGCGCAGAGCAAGCCAAAGATAAGATTAAGTATTTTAACGGTATGTATGGTGAGACAGTCATCGGCATGGTGCTGCCATTTGCTAACCGCATCAAAGTAAGCGGATTCAGCAAAGACCCCGTTTTTGAAGCAACCTTCTTAGGTCTAGGTACTGACTACGAGGAATTTGAAAACGGAGCCGTGCCTTTCAGCGTTGCTATTTACCTAAAAGACGACGGTCAAATGGGTAGCGCAGCGGTCCATTGTGTGCAGTTTATTTCGACAATCGAGGATTTTTCAGATGATCAGCAACAACACTCAGCTTAAAAAGGTCGAGCAAGAACAGCCTAACCGCTTTCTAGTTCCGGCAAACTTTCAAGAAGCCTTTCAAATTGCTGAAATGCTGTCGCAATCTGAAATGGTGCCTAAAAACTACCAGCGCAAGCCTAATGACATTGTTATCGCTATGGCAATGGGTGCTGAACTTGGCTTTCAGCCACTGCAATCACTGCAAAATATCGCGGTGATCAACGGTCGACCATCTGTTTGGGGTGATGCGTTCCGCGCGCTAATTATCGGCGCACGAGATTTAGTCGAGTTTAAAGAGTGGTACGAAAACGATACGGCGCACTGCCACATTAAACGCCAGTTAGCGTCTGGCGCTGTTGTGGAGTTTAACGGCTCATTTAGTCTTGAAGATGCCAAGCAAGCTGGATTGTTCGGTAAGCAAGGCCCTTGGACACAGTACACCAAGCGCATGCAACAATGGCGCGCACTGGGATTTGCTGGCCGCGATGCCTACGCCGACCGCTTGCGTGGTATCTGGCTAGATGTTGAAGCGCAAGACTTGCCGCCAGAGCGCGACATTACCCCACAGCCTGAGAAGCGCGCCGACTCAACGCTAAATCAAGTGTTAAGCGGTAATGCAGCCAGACAAGAAACGGTCATTGAACAGCCAGCACAAGCCGCACTGCCTAATCTAAGCGAAAAGCTGGAAATGTCGCTGCGTGACTGCGGCAATCTTGACGAACTGTTAGAAGTTGGTGAAGCCATTAAAAAAGCAGTGGGAACAAGTCAAATCGACGCAGGACAACGCCAGTACCTTGGCAAGCTGTTCTCCAAGCTGCAGCGCGACTTTACCGCAGTCAATACAGAAACAGGCGAAGTCGCCTAACCCCTCTTCACTCCCTTTGTTAACACTCAATATGGCGGCGCCATAGCCGCCAAAGGAATCGTCATGTCTTTAATTCTGCCATTCGACACCGAAACAACAGATTTGCCAGATTGGAAAAGCCCAAGCGAAGCAGATCACCAACCCCACCTAGTGCAGTTAGCCGCGCTATTAGTTAACGACAAATTTGAAATCATCAAAGAGTTGGATGTAATCATCAAGCCAAACGGCTGGATCATCCCAGATAAAGTTGCAGCTATCCACGGCATCACCACCGAACGCGCAATGGATGAAGGTATTCCAGAGCAAGAAGCCTTAGCGCAGCTGCTCGAAATGTCACAAGGTGCGCTGCGTGTTGCCCACAACAAAAATTTTGATCATCGCATTATTCGCATTGCCACTAAGCGCTATAGCGATGAGGCAACGCAAGATGCTTGGGATAATAAAGATAACTTTGAATGCACCATGCAAATGGCTAAGCCAATCATGAAGATGCTGCCTAAAACCCGCTTCGGCTTTAAGTCGCCGAAATTAGAAGAAGCCTACGAATTTTTTACTGGTAAAAAGCTGGAAAACGCTCACAACGCAATGGCAGATACCAAAGCTTGCTTTGAGGTTTACAAAGCCATCGTACTTGGCGCGAATAAAGCCGCCTAACTAACCACCACAAACAATTATTCACGGCGCCACAATGCTGGCGCTGTGACTTTGCTTTATCTAAAAAATACTGAGGATCCACATCATGGCCGCAAAATCCCCTAAAAAAGTTGAAGAAGCCGCACCAGAGCAAACAAATACCCTGCCAGTCCCGTTTGAAGAAATAACCGAAGCAAAGGCCGTCGAACTTGGTCCCTTGCTTTACACCGAAGCAAACTCATTAACGCCCTACCTTGAGCATATCAAAGCCAGCGTAAACGAAGTGCCAGACCTCACCACCACCAAAGGCCGCGACCGTATTGCCTCACTTGCCGCCAGTGTAAGTCGAAGCAAAACCGCAATAGAAAAGCCCGGGCGTGCTTACTTGAAACACGTTAAAGCCGTGGTTAAGCCTATCGAGCAAAACCTGAAAACGTTTGTCGATGCTTGCGACGCCTTGCGCGATAAAACCCGCGAACCTTTAACCAAGTGGGAAGCGGATCAAGAGGCAACCCGCCAACGTCTGCAAGCCAAGGTGGATTACTTTGGTGAAGAATACCAAAGCATGCTTGAAAACATGCCAGGCAACTTGCATGAGCGCGCAGACTTTATCAAATCCGTGCTTGATGACATTAAAGCCGAGCCCGTTGGCGATGACTTTGAGTCAATGAAGGAAGCTGGCGAAGCCGCCAAAGCCGAAATCATCGGCAAGATGACACTCGCGTATCAAGCCGCGCTGATTGAATCAGACAATCAGCGCAAAGCTGACGAGCTGGCAGAACAAGCGCAAAAGGCCCGTGAAAAACAGATTGCCGATGACGCAGCGGCGAAAGCCAAAGCGGATGCGGAAGCTGCAGCGCAAGCACAAATCGAGCAAGCAGAGCGCGATAAACAAGCCGCGATACAGCGTGAAGAACAGCAGCGCCAAGCAGCTATCCGTGAGCAAGAAGCAGCAAAACAACGCGAGCAACAAGCAGCAGAGCAAGCTGCCGCCAATGAACGTGCTCGCATTCAGCGAGAGCAGGAAGCCAAAGAAGCCGCAGAACGCCAGGCAAAAGAAGAAGCCGACCGCAAAGCCGCTAATGTCGAACATCGCCGCGCAATCAATAAAGCCATTATGCAGCAACTTATGGCCCTTGGCACAAGCGAAGAACTCGGCAAAGCCATCATCACCGCAGCCGTAAATGGCGAACTTGGCGCGATGGTTATCAACTACTAATCAGCTAACACAATGCGCGGCTTAGGCCGCGATAGGCTTCTTTTTAGGAGAAGAAAATGGGACGAGGTAGAAACATTAATCGCGGTATCGGCGGCGACGCAATCGAAGCGCCGAAATCTGAAAACTGTAAGCGCGGCGATATCTTAGTAGGCCAAGCCACAGTAAAAGCCTTTAAGCACGGCTGGGCACTCATCGGCTCACGTTTTACCAGCAACAAATCACGCGCAATAGAACACGCAAAGCGCATTGACCGCATGTTGGTTAGGGGGTGATTTATGAGGCGTAACCTTAAGCACAGCGTCGAGCCATTAACGACTGCAGACACCCACGGCAAAACGCCGTGGAACCCAAGCCGTAGAGCGTTAAAACTGGTGAAAGACAGAGTGGAAATCCCCTGTACCTGCCATTACTGCAGAGGATTAGTTGAAATCAGGCATCATCAAGAAATCTATAACGGCCGTCAGTTTGGTGAATGGCCGTGGGTTTACGCCTGCAATGACTGCGACGCATACGTCGGCATGCACCCATTTACCAACCTTCCGCTTGGCACACTGGCTACCGCTGAAACCCGCGCAGCGCGCAACAAAGCTAAAGCGGCATTTACTCAGTATTGGGAAAGTCACCGCATGACGCGCAACCAAGGCTATATCTGGCTAGCGAAGCAGCTCGGTATCGAAAAATCAAAGTGTCACATCGGCTGGTCAGATACCGCTCAGTGCCAGCGCATTATTCAGATTTGTCAGGAGGCAGCATGAACCATCTTATCCAAGGCGGCGAATCTGCCCAGCGCTTTGATCTACTGCTAAAACTGACCAAGATTGAATCTGAACAAATCAGCGCCGCGCTCTTTGATTATTACGTTAAGGGCGTAAAGTCTGGCACCGCAGCCATCACTAACGACACCAAAGCAGGCAACGTCAGCCGTGCGATGGAATCGCTAGAAGAACGCGCCGCAATCGTCGAAGCAATCAAAGAAATCGACTGGGAAAAGCATCTTGCCAAACTTGCAGCAGCCCATGAGCGCATCGCCGAGCTAGAAGCGTTTATTCAATCACCCCAGCTCAGTTAACCGATAAAAAATAGCAACTCTTTCACCTTCGCTTTTCGCCCACATATAAACTTTGAGAACCTTCACTATGAGCAATAACTGCACATACGCTAACGCTTTGCGCGCGCAAAAAGCTAAACCTGTTCACCTCTTAAAAGAAGTGGGCGACCAATGGCAAACGCCACCAGCACTTTACTGGGGCATATTCGCCAAGTTTGGCCCGTTTGTATTGGACTTGTTCACCGATGGCGATAACGCCAAATGCCCACGCTATTACACCGTTGAAGATAACGCCCTAACCCAAGACTGGACTAAGGACTTGGCAGGCGGCAAGGCGTTTGCAAATCCGCCTTATTCCCGCGCCAGCTACGAAGATAAGCAAGCCATTACAGGCATGCGCAACATCATCGCTAAATCCATAGAGGAACGCGACAAAGGCGCTCAGTTTGTTTACTTGATTAAGTCTGCGACCTCAGAGGTGTGGTGGCCGGAAGATGCGGATCATGTTTGCTTCATCCGTGGGCGCATTAGCTTTGACCTGCCAGAGTGGTTTATTCCAGCAGACAAAAAACAGGAAGCCTCAAGCGCCGGATTCGCCTGTGCAATTGCCATATTTGATAAAACGTGGCGCGGTGAGCGCATGAGCTACATCAACCGCGACGACCTACTACGCGACGGCCAAGTGATGCTCGATATGGTTGCAGCGGCGGCGAATAAACGGGAGGCAACATGACGCCATACAACAACTATCAGCACTGTGCGACTGACTGGCAGCGCAGCACCTACCAAAAAGAAGATAACAAGCCCAACAAAGAAAAGTACAAAACTCGTCAAAAAATCGAGGATTTTGTACTTGCTAAATCATTGGGTTTAGATATTGAGGACTTGCAATGAAAGAACCTGACGACAGCGAGGAATCTCGCGGAACGTGGGCAATGGTTTGTCTCGCAATAACGCTATTTCTATTAATGATTTACTCAGTGCTTGACGCTAAGGGGTTGTTATGAAAATCACCGATGAAGAACTCATGCAGTGTATTTGGCAAATGCAGTTGCGCACGGTAACAACGGGCGTACTCGATTGCTATGTAGGGAATGAATACGCGGTTAGTGGTGCAAAGTGTGATAGTGAATTTTTGTACGCTTCATCAATGAAGTTATTTAACCGTGAGCATTTAACTAGCGTGATCTGCAAGTCTCAGTTGCTATTCCGTTTGCGCGATTTGGCCCGTCAAAAGCTAATCAAAATAGATAGAGGCGCATTTCGCATTGACAAACACGAAGCGCGCGAAGCCTACCAGCTCGCGCGCCAATGGTGGCTTGATCATGGGGTGCCCACAGGCTACGACCGTGAGCATAACTGCATGCGCTGCGTCGAGCTTCAAAACTACAACACCATGGTTGAGCAGTGCCTAGCGTACCTCAACCACCACTTTAGCAAGCAAGGTTTACGAGGTGCAGCATGACAAAACGCAGAGTGTTTTTAGACGGCAATGGCTCAAGCCAAATCAATGTTGAAGGTCTTGGTGCTTATGTTCCTGCCACCGACCTGCTCGATGTTAAACAAAAACTGGGTACCGAGATTCAGCAATTAAAGGACCAAGTAAACGCGATGCAGTTGGAACGTTCAACGCATATCGATGATATCGGCATCGACAGATTTACCAATGCGATGCGCCTAAAAATGGCCTATGCCAGATCAAAAGGTCGCAGCGGTTGGAATGATCAAGCGCTGTGCTCAGGCGAGCAATTAGCCGCGGCATTGGTTGAACATTTAAGCAAAGGTAATGCCGGCACATTCGAGGACATTGCGAACTTCGCCATGATGCTGCACCAACGCAAAGAGTCGCCAAGCCTGTTGGTTGATGCTATCGGAAATTTAAACGCTACAGCAGGCAATAAACTAGAAGCCTTACGTGACTCAATACAAGCGTGTGAAAACCAAGGGTATAGAGTGATGTTCGGTAACTGGCAAGTTACTGGCGCCATTCTTTCTGATTCTGATGGTGTAATTGAATTAGTCCAAGAATAGGGGTGAATTATGGATATCGATATAGAAGATTTCACCTTAGATATGATCATCGCGCAGGCCAAAGCAGCACAGCTTAAGAAAGAAACTGACGCTGAAAAGCTGCCAGCTTTGTTCGACAAAACGCTAGATGCACTGGTTTCTGCATGTGAAAAGCTCGAAGCAATTACCGCAGAACGCGACCAGCTGGCGACACAGGTTGAAATGCTTAAATCATTTATATCACAACAAGCAATACCTAACTTATTGGTATTAAGTACTGATTATCCTCAGTGTTTAGGGATAGATAGCGCAATAACAGACGCTGAAGAATTAGTAAAAATGGCACCTGTTAAATGCCTTGCTGATATCCGCGCCAAGGCTATACGTCAATTCGTAAGCGACACCAACGAAACGGGGCAACTGAGTTTTCCTGATTGCCAATGGCTTGAGCAGTGGCGCGACGAGTGGCTAGAAGAAGCGAATAAGGGTGGTGAGTAATGGTGGATCATAAAAATAGAAAGGTAAGTGAAACCAAGCAGATCGATAACGCTACTTTTGAACAATGTGGATTTAAAGGATGCACTGTAAGAATGACAGTCGGAAAAAAGGTAGTTGGTTTTGCAACGACTGCTTACTCATGGAGTATGACCGATGAAGTTAGACAATACGCTGCTGAGCGTATTGATTTACTAATGACTATTTCACAAGGATTTAGTAACGAACAGTTATCGAAAATGCAGTTGAAACAAACTAAGGGTGGTGAGCAATGAAAACCACAATAACCGCAGTGCTTACCTGCTTGGTTGTATCACTGTTAATGACGCTGATTATCGTCGGGGTATTTAACTTTTACACCGATACACCGCCGCTTATCTCCATGTTTATTTGGGGAATCTGTTTTAGTTCATCTTGGTTTTCAGTATTCGCAATCACTAAAACCTGCAAGGTGTTAGTGCTAGACGATAAAACCCGAGTGATTACCGTTGACGAACGTAGCAATAAGGCAGGTGCATGATGGCTCTGATTCTAGGCGATACGTACCAATTTAAAGGTGGTCGTGAACAGATTATTTATGTTGGTGACTACGGCAGCTGGCATCAATTTGAGCTTAAAGGCGAAGTCGGAGTTATTTGGTGCGAGCTGTTAGATAGTGATTTGCATTTAATTGAAAAGGCAGGTGCAGCATGAGCAGTCAAATTAAAGGCTATTGGAACACTAAGAAATTAACTGAGCGTTACAACTGTTCAAGTCGCACTATCTTTCGCTGGATGAAACGAGACAAACACCCGTTTCCAGCGCCAAAGATTATTGCGTCTGGCAGCAATAACCTTTGGTCGATAAACGATGTTGAACAATGGGAAGCAGAGCAAGCGCAGCTGTCACAGCATGCAGCCTAAGGTTGCGCTGTGATAACACTTAACCGCTTAACCCACGCACTATATGCCTTAGATTGTTCCTCTAAATATTCATGGTGGTCATAAACCTGCCATTGACCTGGTAGTTTATGGCCTAACATGATTTCAGCAATATGCGGATCAGTGAGTGTTGAAAAGTTAGTTCTCGCTGTTTTACGCAAGTCATGTATCGACCAGTGTTCCATTTCATAATTCATGTTCTTACGCAGCCATTGGTTAATATTGTATGGCAGCGCCACAGACGACGATCTGCCCATTGGCTTATCGGTCCCCGTGTTATTAAATAAAAAATCCCCTTCACTCAGAAGCATCGCTTCTTCAATCAAAGCCCTTGTCTCAGGTATTATTGGCCTGAGCAATGGCTTCTTAGTTATCTTGCCTGTTTTATGGTTTTCAATAGGCACAGTCCAAACCAAAGTATCAAAGTCAAAGTGTGACTTTTTACTTAATCTCAGCTCACCGTTACGACACCCATAAATCAAATTTAGCTTTAAAAAAATCTTATTCTTGTACGCAATGCGCGAACCTTCAACCGCCGTCCAGAACAGCTTTATTTCGCTTTCATCCAACGAGCGAATACCGACGTTCTTAGTGATCTGAAAGTCGCTTTTAGCGCTGATATCAACCAATGCATTTGACGTTAGCACACGCCTCTTGACGCCCCATTTTAAAATCTGCTTGGCGTTAGTCAGTATTCGGTCGGCAATGCCCGGAGAGGTCTTAGCTTTGCTCTCAATAATCTTAAGCCAAGCATGCAAGCTAACTTTATCTGCTGGCAAGTGGCCGATTTCTGGCAGTACGTGTAATTGAAATGTTCTAAGTATTTCGATGTGACTTGTCTTGTTTGGTATGCAGTAACCTTCATACCACTGAGTAAACAGATCAAACATGGTAAGCGCAGTTGATACTGCTGTGAACTCAAGCTGCTTAACCGTCTTAGGGTTATTGCCTTGCTCAAGCTCTGCACGCAAGCGCACGCACTCACTTCTAGCATCCTTAAGTGACATGAGCGGATATGAGCCCAAATCAACCCTAGAGGGTTTGCCGCTATACCTATACCTGATTTGAAAGGTGAGCTTACCCTTTGGCGATACGCGAACGCTTAAGCCGTCGCGGTCTGCGCGCTCGAAAGCCTTAGGGTGATCTTTAGATACGTTAGCTTTTAACCATGAGTCAGATAAAGACATTTATAGCTCACTGTGTACAAAGTTTTCCGATACGAATGTACATAGTGTAAGTTTGTACTCAGATTTGTACAAGTTTTGCTTGTCTCAGGAGGGCGAAAAGTGTCGCAGGTTGTCACAAGTAGAGGTTGTTAAATGTTGATTCTTAATGGTTTAAATTTGTTTTATGTCGCAGGTTGTCAGTGTATGACTTTAAGCATGTCATTTGGGTGCGATATGATCGCGAAGGTGCGACGTTTATCGACCTCTACTTTATTGCCTGACATGTTAACCTATGCACTTGTATCGCTAAAAAGGCGCAAATTATAGCGCCTCAGTTCGAGCTTGGCTAGGCAAAGCCCGAGATGAACTCGGGCTGAGAGAGGTTATTTTGTGGCTTCGAGCAAACCTTTGACTTTGGCGAGTTCAATACGCGCATATCTATGTTCGACAAAATCATAGATATTGGTTGCCAATGCTAAGCGAAAATAGTTTGCCGCATCTTGATATTGCTTAGTTTCTATCGCCATTTTTGCAAGGTAAAAATAAGCTTCGCATAAACGTTCAGCATATTCTTTCGGATATGTTAAGCCTACTTTAGCAGCTGAAAACACCTCATCACGGCTTTTTTTACCTAAATAATAATCGACGATAACGGTCGCCCAAGCATCATTTTCTAAATTCTGACGATGCTGCGCTAACTGTTTTTTAGCTTCAACGGAGTCAGCTTTCAAATCAATCAAATACAGCCATAATGCCCGATAACCGTCTTTATTATCGCCTGCATAAAACGCCTGCATATCTTTAGTCGCTAAATCAATGCGGTCGCCATAGTACAAAGCAATGCCGCGATTCAAATAGGCATAATCATAATTAGGTGCTAACTCTAATACGCCATCGAAGGCTTCATAGGCGCTGTCGAATTCACCTTCTTGGGTGTAATAAATTCCAAGGAAATTATAGGCATCAGCGAGATCAGGCTGAAGTTTTAACGCCTGCATAAAATCAATCCGTGCGAGCAGTCTTAAGCCCACACTGTCGTAAATCACACCACGATCGTAATGAAATCTGGCTCTCTGTTCATTCGTCAGTTCGACCGTAGCCAAAATCTCGTTGAGTTTTGCCAGTGTCACTTCGACTTTATAATCAGGCATAACCGGCGCGACAACCAATTTACCTTCAACATCATTATGGTTATCTAAAGGAGACTGGGTGGTTGCGCATCCGGCTAACAACAGACTGGCACTCGCCAGCACAGCAACGACAGCGGTTCTAATTTTAAGACTCATCCATTTCTACCTTTTTAGATTCCCAACATACGCAGAAGAATCTTCATGATAGCAATCCCACCACAGGACCGCTATTAGGGAATTAAGATTAATACTGACTTTCTTAATGCCAAAACAAAAAAGGAGATCATTTGATCTCCTTTTGATGCAATCACTTAAAAAGTGTGTGCCTATAAATAAGTCAAAGACTCATTATTCAGCAGCAGCTTCTTTCGTTTGTGCTTCTTTAATTGACAGACGTACGCGGCCTTGACGATCCACTTCCATCACCTTAACGGCAACTTCTTGGTTCAGCTCAAGGTGATCAGACACGTTAGCAACACGTTCATCACTGATTTGTGAAATGTGTACTAAACCGTCTTTGCCCGGCAGAATATTCACGAATGCGCCGAAATCAACGATACGGATAACCTTACCATTGTAGATACGACCCACTTCAACTTCTGATGTGATTTCTTCGATACGACGGATAGCTTCTTTAGTTGCTTCGCCGTTTGAAGAAGCGATCTTCACAGTACCATCATCTTCCAGTTCAATCGTAGTGCCCGTTTCTTCGGTCAGAGCACGGATAACTGCGCCACCTTTACCGATAACGTCACGGATTTTTTCTGGGTTGATCTTGATAACAGTGATACGTGGAGCGTGATCAGAAATATCATCACGGTGTGAACCAATCGCTTGATCCATCACATTCAGGATATGCACACGTGCGCCATAGGCTTGTTGCAGTGCGATATCCATGATTTCTTTAGTGATACCTTCGATCTTGATATCCATCTGCAATGCAGTAATACCATCACGCGTACCAGCAACTTTAAAGTCCATGTCACCTAAATGATCTTCATCACCTAAGATGTCAGAAAGAACAACGAAATCATCGCCTTCTTTCACTAGACCCATAGCGATACCCGCTACAGAAGTCTTGATAGGTACACCGGCATCCATCAGCGCGAGAGAAGTACCACATACTGACGCCATAGAGCTTGAACCGTTAGATTCAGTGATTTCAGATACAACGCGTACGCTGTATGGGAATTCAGCCGCTGAAGGCATAACAGCGTTAATACCGCGCCAAGCTAACTTACCATGACCGATTTCGCGGCGCTTAGGTGATCCCACCATGCCTGTTTCACCAACAGAGTATGGAGGGAAGTTATAGTGCAGCATGAAACGGTTAGTGCGCTCGCCCATGATGCTGTCGATCTTCTGTGCATCACGTTCAGTACCTAAAGTACAAGTGACTAACGCTTGAGTTTCGCCACGAGTGAACAATGCGCTACCGTGAGTACGTGGCAATACGCCCGCTAACACACTCAATGCACGGATCATGTCTGGTTCACGACCATCGATACGTGGCTCGCCACGGATGATGCGACCACGAACCACTTTCTTCTCTAAGCTACCCAGTAAGTTGTCAACTTCACGTAAATCAACGCTTGGATTGCTCGCTAACAAAGCTTCTTTTGCTGCTGCTTTAACAACAGAAACTTGAGCATAACGATCTTGTTTAACTTGGATTTTATACGCATCACCTAAACCAGCTTCAGCAAGCTCTTTGATTTGGGCAACTAAATCGGCATCTTGCGTTGGTGCAGTCCAATCCCAAGTTGGTTTACCGGCTTCTGCTTTAAATTCAGCAATCGCCTTGATAACCACTTGTTGTTGATCGTGACCGTAAACTACAGAACCTAACATCACTTCTTCTGGTAATGCTTGGGCTTCTGATTCCACCATTAATACTGCACCAGCAGTACCAGCAACCACTAAGTTAAGTTGGCTGGTTGCAAGTTGTGCAACACTTGGGTTCAACACGTATTCGCCATCAATGTAACCCACACGTGCAGCACCTAAAGGACCGCTGAATGGAATACCAGAAATAGCCAGTGCCGCAGAAGTACCGATCATGGAAATGATATCTGGCTCGATTTGTGGATCGACAGATACTACGGTAATGATAACTTGAACTTCGTTTTTGAAACCATTAGGGAAAAGAGGGCGAATTGGACGGTCAATCAGACGAGCGATTAATGTCTCATCTTCTGAAGGACGGCCTTCACGCTTAAAGAAACCACCAGGAATTTTACCCGCTGCGTAGGTTTTTTCTTGATAGTTAACAGTCAGAGGGAAAAAGTCACGGCCTGCATCTGCATCTTTTTTACCGACAACAGTGACTAACACTGTCGTGTCACCCATACTCGCTAAAACGGCTGCATCAGCTTGACGCGCTATAACACCTGTTTCCAGGGTGACTGTATGTTGACCATACTCAAAACTCTTTACAATAGGATTCACGTGACCCATTCCTTAATTAATGACCTTGAATTACGCGCGTAAGTATACTGCAATTCGGATCAATAGATAAAGAGCAGATAATGATGACAAATACGTAACTTTTCACTAAAGTGGTTAAATCAACAAAGAGTTGCGGTTTATATTGATACGGAAAATCTCGCCGATGGTGAATAATTATCATGAAGGATGCGCCCGATGACAGGCCGTTTTAAGTCACTGACGTGGAAACAAACTAACCTAGTCGTATTTACTGCCCTATTTTTTGCCATTGCCATTTTTATTGTTGAAATCGCTTTAGTCGTCGTATCAACCAAACAACAACTCACGACCACTCAGCAAGAACTCCTTGATTCAGTTGAACAACCTGCAGCAAATGCTGTATGGGCATTAGATGATAATTTAGCCCGTCAAACTTTAGAGGGTGCCATCAAAGTCGAACATGTTGGCTCGGCGGTGATTGAGCTAGACGATGGCTCAATGTTTGTTTCTGTCAGTAATAATAAGCAGAATAACTCACAGACTTTTATCAGTTTATGTAATAAATTATTTGATGATCTCAAAGAAATTTCTCGCCCTTTGTATAGGCCTTTTTATTTTGAAGGTACCCAACAACAGCAACTCATTGGTACATTAACGGTTTTCTACGATACCCAAGAACTAACAAACACTCTCTTCTCGCAGTTAAGATTTAGTTTTTTTGCCACTCTCGCTCGTGCACTCTTACTCACCTTAGTGCTTTCCGTGGTATTCCATCGCTTCCTGACTCAGCCTATCGCACGCATCAGTGAGGCCATCGATAAGATCGAACCCGACTCTCCGGATGAAAATCTCTTACCTATGTCCAACGCACACAAGGATGATGAACTCGGCCTAGTGACCTCGAAATTCAACCAAATTCTTATCCAATTTAGCCAAACCCAATCCAAACTGCGCAAAATGGCGACCCGAGATCCGCTAACAGGCTTACCGAACCGCACACTATTGCTTGAAACCATTGCAGTCACTATCCAACGCTCGCGAGTACACAAACGCAGCTTTGCATTGATGTTTATCGACTTAGACCGTTTTAAGAATATCAACGATTCCCTTGGCCACGCATTAGGCGATCAATTCCTCGCTCGTATCGCCCGCATTCTCGAACGCTTCGTTGGTGATAAAGGCACAGTTTCCCGCTTAGGTGGCGATGAATTTGTTATTCTGGCCGATACAGTTCACACCCCAGACCAAGCAGCAGATTTTGTAGATAAGCTACTGCTCCAGCTCAATGTCCCGATTCAATTAAATGAACATGCAATTCATCCTGCGGCATCGATTGGGATTTCTATTTATCCCGAAGACGGTAACAGCGCTGAAGATTTGATCCGTCACGCTGACATTGCCATGTACAGCGCGAAAGCTGCAGGCTCGAATCAATGGGCCTTCTTCAAACAACAGATGACTGAGCGAGCAGCAGTTCGTTTACGCACTGAAGCATCTTTACATGATGCATTAAAAAACAATGAATTTTTACTGTATTTCCAACCGAAACTTGATCTGCAAACAGGCAAAGTCATCGCCTGTGAAGCCTTGATCCGTTGGCAAAAAGACGGACGACTCATCAGCCCCATTTCCTTTATTCCCATGGCGGAAGAGACAGGTATCATCATTCCTATAGGTCGTTGGGTGATAGAGCAAAGCTGTAAAGTACTTAGGGAATGGCAGAAAAAATATAACTATGCCATCCCAATTGCAATTAATGTTGCCTCACAGCAATTTGCCGATGCTAGTTTAGTTCCCGATATCAAACAGATGGCATTACGCTATCAAATCCAACCCGAATTACTGGAAATTGAAATCACTGAAACCTCGTTGATGAACGACATTGAACTCGCTATCGCTAAGCTTGAACAATTGAAATCAGCCGGATTTGGTATTGCAGTCGATGACTTTGGCACAGGGTATTCTTCACTCTGTTACCTGCGCCATTTGCCTATCACTACCATGAAAATCGATCGTTGTTTCGTTTCCGATCTACCAGGGGATAGCGCAATTGCATCGACCATTTTAATGTTGGGAAAGCAGCTTAATTTGACCATTGTGGCCGAAGGCATTGAAAATGAGCAGCAATTGGATTGGTTGAAAGAAAATCAGTGCCAAGTCGGCCAAGGTTTCTATTTTAGTCAACCTCTACCCCAAGCAGAATTTGAAGCGCTGTATATAGCAACACAAACAGCAACAATAAGCAGTCTTGATGGTTTACGTGGGGCTTAGGATATTTACATTGGCACTTAAGTATCGATTCGATGCTTAATCACATCAAGCTAAGCATAACGGACCTAAACATTAGACTGATTTTGACTGTAAATTCTTTATATCTCTCGTTTACACAATAAATATTCTGTTGAATTTTAGACAATAAAAAAGGAGGCTAAGCCTCCTTTTTCACGTTAGTCGACGCGAAATTAACGACGTAGACCTAACTTTTGGATCAGAGCAGTGTAACGTGCTAAATCAGTACGTTTCAGGTAAGCAGTTAACTTACGACGTGAGCTAACCATACGTAACAGACCACGACGTGAGTGGTGATCATGAATGTGCTCTTTGAAGTGATCTTGCAAATGGTTGATTTGCGCAGTTAACAAAGCAACTTGAACTTCAGTTGAACCAGTGTCGTTTTCACAACGGCCAAAATCAGCCAAAATTTTTGCTTTTGCTTCAGGACTTAGTGACATGTATATCTCCAAATAAATAATATGAATCTCTAGCCGATCACTAACTCAGCCAGAGGGCGCGCTATTTTACCCATAAACCCACCCTAGCGCAATAAAAGGCAGGGACTAATGCATCAACTAATTTAATCATTTGTCGATGGATAGCGGGCTAATGCGTTTCTGCAGGTTCGTCATGGATAACAATGAGTCGTTTCGGCGCTAATAAGCCATCTTCGTTCATTGTGCCAATCCCCACAAATCGGCGAATGTCACCTAAAGTGATACGTACCAACTCATCGGTTTTCAATTCTGCATTAACCGGTACCCGAACCACTTGACCTTGCATTAAGTAAGGAGCTATCGCATCCGGCACATTCACCTCTGGGAAATCGGCCACGGCCGTGTCCATAGGCAATAACAGAGGGTCGAGTAATACGCTCGGATCTATCTGTTGTTCATGTGCTTGAGCAACTAGCGCTTCAAGTTGTTCTAAAGTGACCATTCTGGCATAGGGATACTGCGCAACTTGGGTGCGGCGCAGCATAATCACATGGGCGCCACAACCGAGCATCTCACCGAGATCGTCTATGATAGTGCGAATATAAGTGCCCTTAGAACAATGAATGTCTAAGGTCAGCTCATCGCCTTCAAGACCGATGAAATTTAGCTCAAATACCGTAATAGGGCGAGATTCACGCGGCACTTCTATGCCTTCACGAGCATATTTATACAGGGGTTGACCCTGATATTTCAGCGCGGAATACATAGAAGGCACTTGCTGAGTTTCACCACGAAAGAAATCAAGCGCGGTTAATAGCTGCGCCTCGGTAAAATCAATGGCACGGGTTTGCACCACTTCACCATCGGAATCACTGGTATCTGTCCGTTCGCCAAGTTTTGCAGTGACTAAATAGCGTTTATCGGCATCCAATAGATGCTGAGAAAACTTAGTCCCTTCGCCTAAGCATACTGGTAACATACCTGTCGCTAACGGATCGAGTGCCCCCGTATGCCCAGCTTTATTCGCATTAAAAAAGCGCTTTACCCTTTGCAATGCAAAGTTAGAACTCATGCCAGTGGATTTATCCAGCAGCACTATCCCATCGATAAAACGACCTTTTGGACGACGAGCCATTAATCTTTACCTTCAGTTTCATCTGCGTCATCAGCAATATCATCACCTAAGACTTCATCTTCAACCGATGCGTCTTCGCTGCCAAATTGCTGTTGCTTCGCTTTGTCTTGGTTGATCACTTGGCTAACTAAATTAGACATGCGCATACCTTCAACCAGCGAGCTATCGTAGATAAAACGCAGTTCAGGCATGACACGCAGCTTCATACGACCCGCCACTAAAGTGCGGATATAAGGAGCTGCGCTGATCAAAGCGTTTAGCTTTTCTTGAACGACAGCTTTGTCTTCTTCGAAAAAAGTCACAAACACTTTGGCATAGCTGAGATCGCGAGAGACGTCGACGTCATTCACAGTCACAAAGCCAATACGAGGATCTTTCATGTCGCGCTGTAGCACTTGAGCAAGTTCTTGCTGAAGCTGCTGAGCGATTCGACGAGTACGACTGAATTCTTTTGCCATAATATTTCTTACCATAGCTTAAATTGATAAGGGCGGCTAAAGCCGCCCTTATTATCGTTACAGAGTACGAGCAATCTCGACGGTTTCGAATACTTCGATTTGGTCGCCTACGCGAACATCGTTGTAGTTCTTAACGCCAATACCACATTCCATACCATTGCGAACTTCAGCAACGTCGTCTTTGAAGCGACGTAGCGATTCGAGTTCACCTTCGTAGATAACAACGTTATCACGTAGTACGCGAATTGGCGCGCTACGCTTGATGGTACCTTCGGTCACCATACAGCCAGCAATTGCACCGAGCTTAGGTGACTTGAACACATCACGAACTTCAGCCAGACCGATAATTTGTTGTTTGAACACAGGAGACAGCATACCTGTCATCGCTGCGCGCACTTCATCAATCAAATTATAGATAACGCTGTAGTAACGTAAATCAACACTTTCACTTTCTATAGTCTTACGGGCTTGTGCATCGGCACGTACGTTAAAGCCAACCATGATAGCGTTAGAGGCAGCCGCTAAGGTTGCATCCGTTTCAGTCAGTGCACCCACACCGCGAGCGATGATGTTCACTTTCACTTCGTCGGTAGACAAACCTGTTAACGAATCAGTAATCGCTTCGAGTGAACCTTGTACGTCTGCTTTAAGAACGATGTTCAGTTCTTTCACTTCGCCGTCTGTCATGTTCGCAAACATGTTTTCTAGCTTAGATTTTTGCTGACGTGCCAGTTTCACATCACGGAACTTACCTTGACGATACAGGGCAACTTCGCGAGCTTTACGTTCGTCACGTACAACTGTTGCTTCATCACCTGCAGACGGAACGCCTGACAGACCTAGGATTTCAACAGGAATAGATGGACCCGCTTCAGTGATTGAACGACCGTTTTCGTCTTTCATTGCACGAATTTTACCGTACTCAAGACCACACAGAACGATATCACCTTGGCGCAGCGTACCTTCTTGAACCAGAATAGTAGCCACAGGGCCGCGACCTTTGTCCAATTGTGATTCAATGACCACACCGGCAGCCATACCATCACGTACCGCTTTCAGTTCGAGAACTTCAGCTTGCAGTAAGATACCTTCTAACAGTTCATCAACGCCTTCACCTGTCTTAGCTGAAACGAAGGCAAACATGTTGTCTCCACCCCAATCTTCAGACATAACACCGTGTTGTGACAATTCGCTCTTAACGCGATCGATATCCGCTTCCGGTTTATCCATCTTGTTCACAGCCACGATTAATGGCACGTTACCGGCTTTAGCATGTTGAATAGCTTCGATTGTTTGCGGCATTACACCGTCATCGGCAGCAACAACTAGCACAACAATATCCGTTGCCTTGGCACCACGGGCACGCATTGCGGTAAACGCGGCGTGACCAGGAGTATCAAGGAAAGTGATCATGCCATTTTCAGTTTCAACATGGTATGCACCGATATGCTGAGTAATACCACCGGCTTCGCCAGCAGCCACTTTAGCGCGGCGAATGTAGTCGAGTAACGAAGTCTTACCGTGGTCAACGTGACCCATGATAGTCACAACTGGTGCACGAGATTCTAGCTTGATGCCATCTTCATCATCACGGTCTTGTAGCACTTGGTGCTCAAGCTCGTTTTCACGGATAAGCACAACTTTGTGACCCATTTCTTCAGCAACTAGCTGGGCAGTCTCTTGATCTAACACTTGGTTGATCGTGACCATAGAACCCATTTTCATCATCTGTTTGATGATTTCAGTCGCTTTCACTGCCATTAAATGCGCAAGTTCAGAAACAGTAACAGTTTCACCGATACGCACATCACGGCTCACGGCTGCCACAGGCTTATTGAAGCCATGCGCCATAGACTCAGGTGCAGTGCTGCGGTTACGCATGTGTTTTTCACGGCCGTCACGGGCATCTTTGCCGCCACGTTTTTTCGCGTTGCTCTTGTTACGAGCACGACGTCCGCGTTTTTCTTCATCCAGATCAGAAGTATCTTCAGCAGCACGAGCTACTTTAGATGTCGTGATGTGATGATCACCGTTTTTCTCGGCTTCTAAACGTTGGCGCTCTTCTTCGGCCCAGCGCTTAGAATGTTCTTCAGCGAGTAAGCGAGCAGTTTCTGCCGCTTTAGCCGCTTCTTCGTCTTGCTTACGTTTAGTTGCCGCTTCTTGCGCCGCTTTCAAACGTTCAGCTTCTAGACGAGCCGCTTCTGCTTCTGGTGACATATCTTTAACCACTTTCACTTCGGCTGCTGCTTTAGCTTTCGCCTTGGCTTCTGCTTCCACTTTTGCCTTAGCATCTGCTTCAGCTTTCACTTTTGCTACCGCAGCAGCTTCTGCTTCGGCCTTTGCTTTTGCCAAAGCTTCTGCTTCGGCTTTCGCTTCTTCTTCAGCCTTCAGAGTAGCCTCATTAGCATCACGCTTAACGAAAGTTCGTGTTTTACGAACTTCAACTTTAACATCTTTAGATTGACCACCATTACCGGCCACACTTAGGGTCGATACGGTTTTACGCTGCAGCGTCATTTTCGTTGGCGCATTTTCGCCACCGTGCTGCTTTTTCAGATAATCCAGTAACTGCTGCTTTTCAGCTTCAGTCACTTTATCAGCTTGGCCTTTCTTAATTCCAGCCTGAGAGAATTGCTCAATCAGACGTTCAACACTTTTACCCACTTCCGTGGCCAATTTCTCTACGGTAGTATCTGCCATCAGTTAAATCCCCCTGTTGATCGACTTATGCTTCTTCGCCAAACCAACAGATATTGCGGGCTGCCATGATGAGCTCACCTGCTTTTTCTTCTGTCAATTCTTCAATTTCGATCAAATCATCAATGCCTTGTTCAGCCAAGTCTTCTAGAGTCACAATACCTTTGCTAGCGAAAACATAGGCTAAGTGTCTTTCAACACCTTCAAGTGCTAGCAACTCTTCACTTGGCTCCACACCATCCAGTGCTTCTTCAGTAGCGAGAGCTCGAGTTGAGATCGCCGCTTTTGCACGTTCACGTAAAGCTTCGACGAGATCTTCGTCAAAACCGTCAATCGCCAATAGTTCAGACACAGGCACATAGGCAACTTCTTCGAGCGACGTAAAGCCCTCATCTGCCAGTACTTGTGCAAAATCTTCATCGACATCCAGTGAGTTAACAAATAAATCAACCACCTTGGCACTTTCTGCCTGATGTTTCTTATTCATATCTTCCACTGTCATAACGTTCAGAACCCAACCAGTCAGTTGTGTTGCTAAACGTACGTTCTGGCCATTACGTCCAATGGCTTGTGCCAAACTATCGGCTTCAACAGCGATATCCATAGAATGGTTATCTTCGTCGACAATGATAGAGGCAACATCGGCTGGCGCCATGGCATTGATCACGTATTGTGCTGGATTATCATCCCACAACACGATATCAACACGTTCGCCACCCAGTTCATTCGAAACGGCTTGTACACGCGCACCGCGCATCCCCACACACGCACCGATAGGATCGATACGGCGATCATTCGACTTAACGGCGATCTTAGCGCGAGCGCCTGGATCACGAGCAGCGCCCATGATTTCAATCAGTTCGTCAGCGATTTCAGGCACTTCAACACGGAAAAGCTCGATCAGCATTTCAGGTTTAGTACGGCTTAAGAATAACTGTGCACCACGAGCTTCTGGACGTACTGAGTACAATAATGCACGCACACGGTCACCTGGACGGAAAGATTCGCGTGAAATTAAGTCTTCACGGAACAATACGCCGTCAGCGTTATTACCTAAGTCAACCACTACGCTCTCGCGAGTCGCTTTTTTGACCACACCAGTGATTAACTCACCTTCTTGATCTTGGAACTGCTCAACCACTTGTGCACGTTCAGCTTCACGTACTTTCTGTACGATCACTTGCTTAGCGGTTTGAGTGGTAATACGGTCAAACACCACTGACTCGATATCGTCTTCGATAAACTCGCCAGGTTGGATGTCCGGATTTTCGTAACGTGCCGCTTCTAACGTGATTTCACGATAAGGGTTTTCTAACGCTTCACCGTGATCATCAACTACCATCCAACGACGGAAAGTATCATAACCACCGGTTTTACGGTCGATAGCAACACGAACGTCAATATCACCTTCGTACTTTTTCTTGGTTGCTGTGGCCAGAGCAATCTCTAGCGCTTCAAAAATTTTCTCGCGTGGAACGGCCTTTTCATTTGAAACCGCCTCAGCGACTAGCAGAATCTCTTTATTCATCTCGTCTTGCCTCGTTCACCTTGAAACCATCAAAACTTAGCGATTAAGTTGCCTTTGCGGATATTATCCAATGCGACAACTAACTCTTTACCATTCACTTTCAGCGAGAGCATTTGCCCGTCGACCGCAGTGATGGCGCCTTTTAAATTACGACTGCCGTCAACTGGCATAGTCAATTGAAGCTTTACATCCTCGCCTACATAGCCCGCGTACTGCTCAGCAGTAAATAAGGGTCTATCTACGCCTGGCGAAGAAACCTCTAGGGTATATTCTGTAGAAATAGGATCTTCAACATCGAGTACAGCACTGACTTGGCGACTTGCATTGGCACAATCTTCAATATTGATACCATTCTCACCATCAATGAACACTCGCAGTGTGGAATGCTTACCCGCTTGAACATATTCAATGCCCCATAGCTGAAAGCCTAATGCTTCCACAGGTACTTTGAGCATTTCTGCCAGTCTGAATTCTAACGTTGCCAAGATTGACCCCCGAAAAAACAAAAAAGGGCTTAATAGCCCTAGTACAACGCCACATACGAAGCATGCGACAAATTTAAAAGTCCCAGATAACAAAAAACCCCGTAATCACGAGGTCATTAATTTCAAGAACCTGTAAACCATAACGAATTCAAACACTATTCGTTACTAGGAGCTGGTTGCGGGGGCCGGATTTGAACCGACGACCTTCGGGTTATGAGCCCGACGAGCTACCATGCTGCTCCACCCCGCGTCAACTGTGTGCAAGTATATTGACTATCGTCATTTCTTGCAATAACTAAGAGAGAACTTATCTCGTCTATCTTAGTTATATTTGGTGCCGAGAGCGGGACTTGAACCCGCACGACCGTTAGGTCACAGCCACCTCAAGGCTGCGCGTCTACCAATTTCGCCACCTCGGCGACACCTTTTACTAGTCAGGAATTTTCGTTTCTGACTTTTGGGTTCCTTGCTCAACGGGTTGGGTAACCTGTTCAGTGTCTGAACCTAAATCTTTCCATGAATCTTCATTTTTTGCGTGATTTGCACTTAAGTTACCAATAAGCAGACTTAAAGTGAAAAACGCAATGGCAAGAATCGCCGTACTGCGTGTCAGGAAATTACCTGAACCGCTTGAACCAAAAAGAGTACCTGATGCACCGGCGCCAAAAGAGGCCCCCATGTCAGCTCCCTTACCTTGCTGAATTAATACTAAGCCTATTAGACCTAATGCAACCAACAAGTAAATAACTACTAGAACTTCATACATATTATGCGCTCATCGCTATGGTACACAGACTTAAAAACTCGCTAGAGTTTAAGCTAGCACCGCCAATCAGTCCACCATCAACATCAGGTTGGGCAAATAAATCTGCAGCATTACTCGGTGTCACACTACCACCGTAGAGAATCCTGATATTTTCTCCGATAAACGGAGACACTTCAGAGAGGCGTTTGCGAATAAACGCATGAACTTCTTGTGCCTGCTCTGGTGTAGCACTTTTACCTGTTCCTACAGCCCAAAGCGGCTCGTAGGCGATAATAGCGTTATCAAAAGCCATAGTGCCATTTTTCTGGATCACTATATCCAACTCTTCAGCAATCACCTCAAAGGTGCGTCTTGCTTCACGTGCTGGACCTGACTCACCCACACATAAAATTGGGGTTAAGCCATGCTTTTGTGCAGCGGCGAATTTCTCCGCTACGATATTACTCGTCTCTCCGTACATACGGCGACGTTCTGAATGCCCGATAATTACATATCGACATCCTGAATCTTTGAGCATCTGACCTGAAACTTCTCCGGTATAAGCGCCAAAGTCATGTTGACTTAGGTTTTGTGCGCCCATCCTAACAAGTGAACCGTCTAACGCTTCCTTGTTTGCTTCTAGCAGTTGCCTAACGCTCTCTAGATAGATAGAAGGCGGGCATAAAACCACTTCAGCTGAATCATTTTGGAGCTTATAGGCAAATTTTTTGAACAACTCTTGGGCTAATGCCGCACTGCCGTTCATCTTCCAATTGCCAGCTACCATAGGACGTCTGAGTGCCATCACTGTCTCCTCTGAAAGCGGCGTGAATAATAGCGAACCACTTATTAAGTTACAATAGCTAAATTCGAATTTTTTCAGATATCAGGTTGGAATGCTTATTTTTTACACGCCAAAGCTGTTTTCTGTTCATTTGTGCAGCTAACACCTTAATTTTAAATTGGTATCAGCCGCACTCATTACAAAATTAGTAAATATTAGCTTGCCGATTTTACCGCATCCGCAATCAAATTTGCGTGCGCCAATACTGCACTATGATCGTCACCTTCAACCATGACACGGATCAAAGGTTCAGTACCTGACTTACGTAATAATACTCGGCCACGCACGCCCAGTTGAGATTCAACCTGTGCCTGCGCCGCTTTAACTTTATCTGACTTAAGAGGGTCATGCTCGCCTTCAAAGCGCACATTGACTAACACCTGCGGCAACATTTCCATCGCAGAAGTCAGTTCTTCTAGCGTGGCATTCTGACGACGCATAGCCGCTAACACTAAAATCCCCGCAACTATGCCATCACCAGTTGTGCCGTGATCAAGATTGAGGATATGCCCTGAATTTTCACCGCCGATGCGCCAATCGAGTTCTTTAAGTAGTTCCATCACATAACGGTCGCCCACTTTCGAACGCGCAAAGGGGATGTCTAATGCTTGCAAGGCGAGATCAAGCCCAAGGTTTGACATTAACGTACCAACTACACCACCGCGTAATACGCCACGGGATTTCGCATCACAGGCCAGAATATATAAAATTTGATCGCCGTCGATCACTTCGCCTTTGCTGTTGACCATCATAATACGGTCACCGTCACCGTCGAGTGCAATACCTAAATCGGCACTTTCGGCTAGAACGGTTTCACAAATTTTGCCCATGGACGTCGCGCCCACTTTATCATTGATGTTCATCCCGTTGGGTTTATCACCAATGGCAATCACCTCGGCGCCTAACTCACGAAACACAGCTGGCGCTATGTGATAAGTTGCGCCATGGGCACAATCAACCACAATTTTTAGCCCAGTTAACGTGTGTTCTGCAGGAAAATTACCTTTGCAATACTCAATATAACGGCCACGGGCATCTTCAATACGCGATACCTTCCCCAATAGATGCGACTCAACACAAACGAGGGGCTTTTCAAGCTCTGCTTCAATTTCTAACTCTAGGTTATCGTCTAACTTACTGCCGTCGGTGGAAAAAAACTTAATACCGTTATCGTAATACGGATTGTGTGACGCGCTGATCACCACCCCAGCTTCGGCGCGAAACGTACGCGTCAAATAGGCTACAGCTGGCGTTGGCATAGGTCCCATTAACATCACATTAAGGCCTGCAGCAGAGAGGCCAGCTTCTAATGCTGACTCAAACATATAGCCCGAAATACGGGTATCTTTCCCTATAATCACCTTTTTGGTACCACTGCGGGATAACACGCGCCCCGCCGCCCAACCTAACTTAAGCGCAAGCTCAGGCGTCATTTGACCTGAACCGACTTTTCCCCGAATACCGTCAGTTCCAAAAAATTTACGTTCTTTCATATCGCTCCACAAACTCAAATGTGTCCCAATGATTTGGGATCATAATATTAATTAAATGCTTAACGAGAGCATAACGATGCTTAAAAATACGCTTGTGTCGCTTGTAACACCTTGAGCATATCCACAGTTTCAGTAACATCATGCACACGAATGATATGAGCGCCCTTTTGGGCCGCTATCATAGCGCCAGCAAGGCTCCCAGCAAGACGTTCTGAGGTCGGTTTTGCTAAGAGGTTTCCTATCATGCTCTTACGAGACAATCCTATCAATATTGGTAAATCAAACTGGGCAAAACAGTCGAGCTTCGCCAGTAATTCATAGTTATGCCCTAAGCTTTTACCAAAACCAAATCCCGGATCGAGTATTAATAATTCACGGGGGATCCCTGCTCGCAAGCAAGCTTCAATCCGCTCAGTTAAAAAGGCAGAAACTTCTTCAATAACATTATGGTAAGTCGGTGCAAATTGCATGCTTTTGGGTTCACCTTGCATATGCATTAAGCATATGGGGACTTGCAACTCTGCAGCAGCTTCAAGCGCACCGGGTTCCATCAGGGCGCGCACATCGTTAATCAAATGTGCGCCCGCAGCAACAGCTTGACGCATGACTTCAGGTTTACTGGTATCGACCGAAATCCACACATCATGGTGCGCCGCAACATATTTCACCAACGGGATCACCCGCGCAAGTTCATCGGCTAAGCTCACCTCTGCAGCGCCAGGTCTTGTCGACTCACCGCCAATGTCTATCATTCCCGCGCCTTGAGCCACCATGTCATCTGCATGCTGACAGGCAAGCTCATAGGAAGAATATTGACCACCGTCGGAAAAAGAATCGGGAGTGACATTAAGTATCCCCATCACAATGGGTGAAGATAACGCGAGGCGTTTAGTGCCAGCAATCAGTTCAAACACGCATTTACTCCTGTAATACGAACACTTACGATTTTACTCACTGGCATAACTTGCGTCATTAATTTCAAGCCTTCATTTTCTATCCGAAATGACTAACTGTCAGAAGATAAATATCAATGGTGGCCGAGAGTATCAATGACAGCGCAGTCAAATTGCTAACAAGGTAAAACAAGAAAACCCCTTTACGGGGTTTTCTTTGGTTTCACAACACATTACTTAGCTGGAGATTCATCAGGATCTTTCAGTTCTGGCTCAGCAGACGCTGTAGTCACAGTATCTTCAGCTTTTTCAGCTGGCTCACCATGACCGCTGCCTTTGTCGTTAGAACCATGGTCATCCACTTGCCAATCGGCAGGTTGACGTACTTCACGACGCTTCATTAAATCGTCAATTTGAAGTGAATCAATGGTTTCATACTTCATTAAGGCTTCTTTCATCGAGTGCAGAATATCGAGGTTATCGGTCAATATCTGTCTCGCTCTCGCGTAGTTCTTGTCGATAAAGACTTTCACTTCAGCGTCGATGATAGTTGCAGTTTCATCGGACATGGCTTTGGCTTTACCCATGCTGCGACCTAAGAAGACTTCACCATCTTCTTCTGCATACAGCAATGGACCTAACTTGTCCGAGAAGCCCCACTGAGTCACCATGTTACGCGCAATAGATGTCGCGTATTTGATGTCCTGTGATGCGCCAGTCGACACTTTCTCAGTACCGTAGATAAGCTCTTCTGCTAAACGACCACCGTAGGCGACCGAAATTTGGCTTTCTAACTTACGACGGCTCTGGCTCACTGAGTCAGCTTCAGGTAAGAAGAAAGTAACACCCAGCGCACGGCCGCGAGGAATGATAGTCACCTTATGCACAGGATCGTGCTCTGGCACTAAACAACCCACAATCGCATGGCCCGCTTCATGGTAAGCAGTCATTTCTTTTTCAGCTTCAGACATCACCATAGAGCGGCGCTCAGCACCCATCATGATTTTATCTTTTGCACGCTCAAATTCTTCCATGCCTACAACTCGGCGATTTCCGCGAGCCGCAAACAAGGCAGCTTCGTTCACTAAGTTAGCTAAATCAGCACCCGAGAAACCTGGCGTACCACGAGCAATCACACTCGCCTTCACATCTTCAGAAAGCGGCACTTTACGCATATGCACTTTCAAAATCTGCTCACGACCACGAACGTCTGGTAAACCAACGACCACTTGACGGTCAAAACGACCCGGACGTAATAACGCAGAATCGAGTACGTCTGGACGGTTAGTTGCCGCGATAACAATAACGCCTTCATTACCTTCGAAGCCATCCATCTCAACCAGCATTTGGTTCAGTGTTTGCTCACGTTCATCATGACCACCACCTAAACCCGCGCCACGTTGACGACCGACAGCATCGATTTCATCGATGAAGATAATACAAGGTGCCGACTTTTTCGCTTGTTCAAACATGTCACGCACACGGGATGCACCGACACCAACAAACATTTCCACGAAATCAGAACCTGAAATAGTGAAGAAAGGGACTTTAGATTCACCCGCAATGGCTTTCGCCAGCAAGGTTTTACCTGTACCTGGAGGACCCACCATCAGTACGCCCGTTGGAATTCGGCCGCCCAATTTTTGGAATTTAGTTGGGTCACGCAGGTAATCAACCAGCTCTTTCACTTCTTCTTTTGCTTCATCACAACCAGCAACATCGGCAAAAGTAGTTTTAATCTGATCTTCGCTCATCAGCTTGGCTTTGCTCTTACCAAAGGACATAGCGCCTTTGCCACCGCCGCCTTGCATCTGGCGCATGAAGAAAATCCATACTCCGATAAGCAATAACATCGGGAACCAAGAGATGAAGATTTGGGTAAGGAACCCTGACTCTTCGGCTTCTTGGCCCTTCATAGTGATGCCTTTACGATCAAGATCATTAATTAAATCTTGGTCATATAACGGCATGATAGTAGTGAATTTTTCACCAGTTCGTTTAGCACCTTCAATAGTACGTTGGTCGCTCTTAACTTCAACAGTTGCGACCTGTCCATCACGGACATTATCTAAGAAGGTAGAATAATCCATCTTCTGCGATGACGAAGAAGAGGGGGAGTAACCCTGAAACACTGACATCAGCACAACGGCGATGACAACCCAGAGTATTAGATTTTTTGCCATGTCACTCAAATTACTAGACCTCATTAAGTCTTGCGATTATTAACGCTAGGTTACTACAACTTGTACCCAGTCGCCACAAGATAGACTTCGCGGGAACGAGCCCGTGAAGAGTCTGGTTTACGTGTTTTAACGACTTTAAACACTGCTTTTACCGCTTTCATGTATTCGTCAAAGCCCTCCCCCTGAAAGACTTTTACCGCAAAACAGCCATTAGGAGCCAATACTTGATGGCACATATCTAACGCCAATTCCACTAAATACATGGCACGGGGCTGATCAACACTATCTGAACCACTCATGTTGGGCGCCATATCAGACAACACAACGTCAACTTTAGCATCACCGACGCGAGTAAGTAATGCTTGAAGGACTTTATCTTCACGAAAATCCCCTTGCAAAAAATCGACGCCGACGATGGGATCCATAGGCAAAATGTCACAGGCGATGACTTTACCTCTATCTCCCGCTAATTTAACTGCCACTTGAGACCAACCTCCCGGAGCAGCACCGAGATCAACCACAGTCATGCCTGGGCGAATTAGTTGATCCTTTTGCTGGATCTCCTCAAGCTTAAACGCAGCGCGAGATCGCAAGCCCATTTTTTGGGCGAGTTTGACATAGTGATCATCAAAGTGTTCTAGCATCCAGCGATTAGAACTGGCCGTACGTTTTATACCTGACATTTAAAATCCGCAACAATTGAGAGTTACACAAAGGCTATATAAGGGTAGAATAGCCGTTTTTCAACAGTAACTCAGCAAAAGTTGGTAGAAATGAACTTAACAACCAAACAAAAACAGCATTTAAAAGGTCTAGCGCATCCGCTAAAGCCAGTGGTGCTGCTTGGTGCCAATGGATTGACTGAAGGTGTACTCGCTGAAATTGAAAGCGCACTCGCTTATCATGAACTGATTAAAGTGAAAGTAGCCTCTGCCGACAGAGAGCTAAAAAATGCCATCGTTGATGCCATAGTACGTGAAACTCAATCCGCAAAAGTGCAACTTATTGGTCATATTCTGGTGATTTATCGTCAATCACCAGAAATGAAAATTGCTTTGCCAAAGGCAAAATAATTTTCTTGATTTTATCGTGTTAACAAAAAGGCCATTCAATCGAGTGGCCTTTTTGTTTTCGCTGTTAATTTAAGTGATTAGCATAGCCCTAAGGTGTTTCAGAAATCACTTGTTCCTTATAATGCTCAGGCGTTAAGCCTAATAACTCAGGCAATGAGGTACCAACCGAAATCGAAGAGAATGTGCCAGTTAATATACCGATAAACATTGCAATCGAAAATCCTTCCAGCGGTCCACCGCCCATGATCCACAGCGCACCGACCGTCATTAAGGTTGTCCCTGATGTCACCATAGTACGAGAAAACGTCGCCACAATTGCTTGGTTGTTAATGTCTTGAATCGCAAGCTTTGGCTTAGCAATCAATAATTCACGAATACGGTCAGCGATAATGATCGAATCGTTTAAGGAATAACCTAAAATCGCCAGCACAGCCGCAAGTATCGTTAAATTAAACTCCATCTGAGTCAAGGCGAAAAATGCCAGCACGAACACTACGTCATGCACTAAAGCGAATAGGGCACCCGATGCGAGTCGCCATTCGAAGCGATAACTTAAATAACCTAATATCGCCAGCATAGCGACTAACAGCGCCAAACCGCCCTGCTCTGCCAATTCTTGACCAATCTGCGGCCCGACAACACTGCTGTTAAGCACTTGCACTTCAGAGTTAAGCGGCGCTAATACCTGCTGAATATCAATATTACCTTGCTCTGTATCGGCATTCTTTATATCGGAATAGCGCAACACCCAACGTCCCGGCTCACTGGCGGAGACTACACTCACCTCTTGCTGATAAGCGGCATTAAGTAAAGGTTGCAATTCACTGCTGGTAATTTTTCTATCGATCTGCACTTCGGTGACGACACCGCCAGTAAAATCTAAGCCCCAGTTAAAACCTTTCACGCCGATGATGGTTAATGACACTAGCATCAACAAAATTGAGATAGCACTCGAAACATAACGCCATTTAGTTAGATTAATATTTTTCATGATTATACCTTCACATGACGGCTAGCATCACGTCCATAAACTAAGTTGATCAAGGCCCTTGAAGCAAAGATACCGGTAAACATGCTGGTCAATAGACCTAGACCTAAGGTCAAGGCAAAACCTTGGATTGGACCATTACCTATGGAGTAAAGCACCACTGCAGTGATCATAGTGGTGAAGTTGGCGTCAAAAATAGTAGAAAACGCGCTATCAAACCCCGTATCAATTGCCAGCGCAAAACTGCGACCTTCCTTTAACTTGTCTTTTATTCGCTCGAAAATCAGTACGTTGGTATCGACAGCCATACCGACTGTTAACACAAGCCCGGCAATACCTGGTAAGGTCAACACAGCCCCAGGGATAAGCGCCAGTAAACCAAACAGGATCACCATATTGGAGATCAGCGCTATATTCGCCACCCAACCGAGACGGCGATACCAAAGCGCCATAAACAGCAAGGTAATCCCCATCCCTAAACCAAGGGCAGCAAAACCGTTTTCAATGTTTTCAGCACCCAGCGTCGGGCCAATAGTGCGCTCTTCAACAATAGTCACTGGCGCCGTCATAGAGCCCGCTCGCAGTAACAGAGCTAATTGTTGTGCTTCTTGATAGGAGCCTGCACCCGTAATGCGAAAACGATCTCCAAGTTGGGATTGAATAGTCGCAACACTGATAATCTCTTGTGTTTGCTTTGCCTTACCTTGCTCATCACGGCTGTATTCACTGTAAGACGTCGCCATAGGTTTGCCGATATTGGTACGGGAAAACTCAGACATTTTCTGCCCGCCCACACGGTCAAGGTTAATGTTCACCTCCGCCATGCCCATCTCGCCTAAACTCGCCCTCGCATCGACAATATGATCGCCACCCAGCACTGGTGTGCGGCTCACATAAATAGGCTTACCAGACTTGTCATTGAGTACCATAGCATTAACGGAGCCAGACTCTTTAACCTCGAAAAAGGCCAAACTCGCCGTAGCACCGATAACATTCTTGGCAGCGGCAGGATCTTGGACTCCAGGCAATTCAATCCGAATTCGATGCTCCCCTTGACGCTGCACTAAAGCTTCAGTGATACCGAGTTCTTCAATACGGCTGCGCATCACTTGTAAGTTTTGCTGCACTGTCAAATTACGCAGTTTCGTTTGCTCTTCTTGGCTCAACTTAATCAGTAAACCCGCGCCATCTGCATTGGATAGCTGCCAATTAGGATAGGACTCTTTCATCATTTGACGCACGGCAGCACGGGCATCATTATCGGGCAACGTCATGTTTAACTGATGACTTTGGTCCAAATGCACGCTGGCACCACGAATTTTCTGCTCACGGATGAATTGACGTAGCGAATCAACAAGCGTCTCGGCCTGAGTTTGATAAACAGGATCAATATCAACATCGAGTAAGAACTGTACGCCACCGCGCAAGTCGAGCCCGAGTTTAATCGGCTGAAAGCCTAAGTTTTGTAACCAACTTGGCGCCGCACTGGCAAGGGATAAAGTCAACTCTTTTGGCTCTGCGACCATAGAAGAGACTAAAGTTTTGACTAAGGTTTGTTGGTTATCCGCATCGAGGACAATTAAGGTTTCACCATTTTTTTGGTCGATACGTTTTACCGTCACGCCTTCAGCTTGTAGCTTATCTCGAAGGGCAATAGGTGTGAGCGTTAACCCCGCCTTCGCGCCCACCTGCACCGCAGCATCCTCACCGTAAAATGTCGGCAAAGCACTGAATAGCATCACGATAATAGTGACAATAAGCACTAAGTATTTCCAAGCTGAATAGTGATTTAGCAGCCGTTGATTGGGTTTTCTTTCCATGGGATTAACTCGCTATTTAACACTCAGCATTTGAATCAAATCGCTAAGCGAACATATTGATATCAGTCCGAAACACATAATTGAGTACCAGCGGCTAAGCTCGTAAGGCTCAAATCATCACTGCTTACTTAAGCAGATATAAAAAGTTTCGGTGAGTACAAAAAGACAACAGCATGAAAAATCGATAAGAGTAGGCTCCTATCAACGTCATGCCTAAATAGGCGAGTTAAGCGGCTTGTTGGCTAAATCGATATTGAAGATTTGAGACTTTCCAACCCGAAATTCGGGCGGGGGAAGAAACAGCAGAAAGCGTCCAATCTGATGTGATATCAAGATCGGTGGGTTCAACGACATTGGATGTCGGTTCGGCAGTAAAGTCTACAGCGAGTACATATACTGGCTTGACCTCACGCACATCGTGCTGGGCAAGACTGATAAATCGCGGCGAATTTATCGGGGCAAAATCTAAGTCATCAGAATGACTTACATAGTCAGAGCTCGGACAAGGTGCTGGCTGTGATTCTGAGTCTGAACTGACTAGATCGGTATCATGACTATTCGGTGAGCCGCAGCTTTCAACGGTTTGCGCATCAGACTGTGCATTAGATTGGGCGATAACATCGGCATCGGGCAAGCTTTGAGGCTCAGCGCTTAGTTTTGTATGGGGAGTCGAGCTATCAAGACTCACAGTATGCATCTGAGCCGTTTGTTTCAGAGCAGTGTGTTTCTGACCCATATGCATCTGAACATAATGTCGAGTTGCATCACTGCGCTGTACTGAGGGTTTTGGCGCATAGCTAGCCGAGTGCGCAATCAACATGATCGCCACGCAAACTAACATCAATCCTGTACGCCAATGTTTGACCAAAGCGTGCCCTCTTATAAAACATTATCAAACTAAAGATGAACCTATTCACTGTTCGCTTTTGATGCTTAACTGTGGGTCCATAATGTGAAACTCGCGCAAAAAAACAACATACACATTTCGCCAATGTTGATTTTGCTAGGATGGCAGCTTAGGTAAAAACCTACAAAGAGACAAATTAAACTTTGTCCATCTTACCCCGAATTCAACGCTGAAGCGCGATCGATATCCTTGGCTAAAGCCGTAAACTCAAGCCGTAAACAAACTTAATTCGCGGATAACAAAAAACCGCCCTAGGACGGTTTTAGCGATATCGCATGAGTCACGCTCACAACACTATAAGCAAAGTAATATAAGCAGATTATAAATACTGTACTGAGATGATTTCGTAATCTGTCATACCACCTGGTGTAGTAATAGACACTTCATCACCTTCATTTTTGCCGACTAAACCGCGGGCTATTGGTGAATTCACTGAAATCAGGTTTTCTTTAATATTCGCTTCGTCATCGCCGACTATGCGATAAGTCACTTCAACATCGGTATCGAGATTTAAAATAGTCACAGTGGCGCCAAAAATGATACGACCGTTATTCACCATCTTAGTGACGTCGATAATTTGCGCGTTAGATAACTTACCCTCAATATCACGGATACGTGCTTCACAAATACCTTGTTCCTCACGAGCCGCATGGTATTCCGCGTTTTCTTTCAAGTCGCCTAACTCTCTCGCTGAAGCAATTGCTTCAGTGATTTTAGGGCGACGGTCAAACTTGAGAATATCTAACTCTTTACGCAGCTGCTCTGCACCGACAACTGTCATAGGAACCTTAGTCATAACTTCTTTCGTCTCCTTTAAAACAAAAGCAACCCGTGCCAACGCTAAGGTCAACACAGTCAAATGAGGGTGGAATTGCGCTATTCTAATCGTTATGCGCTTTTGATGCACCAAGAACAATGCATTGACGCAGCTTACCCAACCTTAAGCAGAGTTACCAGTAATCAAATTCAAATCTGTATACCTAAGGAAATTTCGCACAAGTTTTAGCTCGAAATGAATACAAAAATGCCCACTCGCCATTTAGACCGTGGGCATTAGGACTCAAAGCAAAAACCTCAAATTAGAGGTTAACTCACTTATTCAAGCCCAGCCTCAAAGGTCAAAAAGATTTCGCTAACCGTTTTATCAGCAAGGGATTTATCTGAATTAGGGCGCTCAATTGCCGCATGTAAGAGATAACGTCCTGCTGAAGGTAAGATCATTGAAACTTTACCGTCTTTATCTGAGGTAAATTCGATTTCCTCTGGTTTGTTACGATATAAGCTACCGTCTTTCATAATGGCGACTTTAACGCCTTCAACGGGCTTACCATCAAAAACAAATTGCAGGGTAGCAGCTTCGTTCTCAACAATATCTGCAGGATGAGTCACAGGCACTAGTTCTAAATATTCCCCCTTAGGCTTTAACACTTCCTCAGTTGGCTTATTACGTGTGACATAGGTTTCAACCCGCGACACATTTAAAGAACTTTCAAGATCATAGGCTCCCTTTGGCATAGCAGCAGTTGTGGCTTTTTTATCCATACGGCTGCGTACAACCCCTTCTTTTCCTTTAACTTTATATTGAGAAAAATAACGAGGTGAAACTTCTTTTTCAAACTTATAAGTGCCATCTTGCATCAGTTGCACATCAAACACCGACTTACGTCCGCCCGTGTAACTTGAGCTTGGAGACGTTGGTTTTCCATTTGGCTGTAACACACGCACATCACTGGCACTAAAAGGTTTATCCATCATAAACACTTGATTGCTGGCAGACACATCTGAAGTAATCCACACAATTTCTTCACTTTCAGCCGAAACGTTGAAGTGGCTAGGTAAAATCCATCTGTCGTGGCTACTTGCCAATGGGCTAATACAAAGTGTGCCAAGTAATGTAATAAGACGTAATTTCATGCCTTTTCCTTAAGTTTAACGATTAATATACGGGCTAAATATTTAATGGATTGACTCAACGAGCCATGCCGCTTAAGCGTATGTCGATAACGCCAGTTTCTGTCGTGGCGGGCAACTGCACAGAGAAATCTCCCGCAGCTAAATCGATATTTTGTCGTACAAGATCGCGACCACCGTGTTCACGCACCACTTCAATAAATACAGTGTAAGTGGCAGGTTCAAGCACTTTTCCCGCCTCATCTTTTAAATCCCAATCGATTTTGTAATGACCCGCGGGACGTGTCGCAGATGCAATACCGTCAACAAAGCTCATATCTTCGCGTCCGGCTTTACGCCACCAACGACGGATGTCTTTAAGCCATTTATGACCTTCATCCCAAACCCAAAGGCTTAAGGTTTTTACCGGTTGTCCTTGGGCATCCTCAACCCATACAGCCACATAAGGTCTATGGTATTGGCCTTCGGTAATTTCCGGCAAGGTTAAATCGACTGTCATTTGTGGTGCAGCAAACGCAGCTGAACTCACAAACAAAGCACTCACCGCAATGGTACGAATAAGATGACGCATACTCGGTCTACACTCCTTATGGAACAAAATAAACATACACAAGCCCGCAACTACTGCTGACGAGTACCATGTATAACAATGACTTTTTGAGGCGCTTGGTTTGAGGCAGCAACAAATAAGCCCCAGTGAGCGAAAATAAAATGATAAGCACAGCGCTGAGATCGAGTATCCAAGCCCAAGCTGTGCCTGTGTTACGGCCCTTATGCAAATCATTCACTACGGCAACGACACCGTAATCTAAGGTTTCGACATAGGCTTGCCCGTCGAGCAAGTCCAATGTCAGGCTGCGGTAAGTGCCGGGCCCTTTGTTGACTAAACTAATTTCATCTTCATCGATATCGGCACTCGCCATATCCATAGCCCATTCACTTTTCAACCAATGACCCGCAGCCAGACGCCATTGTGAGTCTTGGGCATTAACGGGTAACAAATAGGCAGGGATTGGCACTTGTTCCCGCTTAGGTTCCTGATCAGCTTGAGAAAACCAATTAGGATGATTTAACGTTATACCTGTCACCGCAAAAAACAGCATCAGCAACAATAAAGCCATAGACACATAAACATGAATAATGCGGGCAAAGGACAAAGACGACTTACTGACTCTTAATTTCAATGATGCACTCTCAAAAACAAACCGAAGAGAAATACCTCCAGAGTCTGCTTTCCCTATGCAGCTAAAGATAGAAATGAGCTGCATTCAACTAATTTAATGCGCCGAGATTAAATGAGATCGATTATCAAACAGAACAAAGTTTACAAACTTTACATATTCAATACTGAAAAAGAAGTTAAAAAGTAAGAAGAAAAATAAGTGCTAAAAATAAAGCACTTAGGGGTAAATCTGTTTTTAGCACTCAAAAACCATTACCTTCGATTAAATTAGCAGCAAATGATTTATTGTATCACCTGTAAATACCTTTCAAATTCAGGAGGATAAAATCCAACATTTGGGCTAATTTTTTTGCTTAAAATTTACTTTGCCACCCTCTCGTTTACCTTATGCCAATCAGCTACAATCCGCCGCCGGCGACTTGCTGGTACTTCCAAGGAAATATCATCTTGAGTACATCTCTGCTCAAAAAAATGCGCTGCCTGCATATTATGTGGCTCGCATTAATGCTCAACGCCTGCGTTGCACCACTATTATTAATGTCACCTCAAGGCCAGCTCATGTGGGCCCTGCTTAAACCCCTTGTCGGTTTAGACCCGAACGATGTCGGATTATTCGAACAACCGCTCATCAAAAACCGTATGCAGGAATTGCTGGGTAAAAATTACGATACCACCCTGTCCCTGCTCAAAACGGCCGACAAGATCCAACAGGAAGGTCCACTCATCTACTTAGTGTCGACTTACACCCCTGTCCCCGAAATGGCTGAAAAAGCGGGTCTAGTTTGGAACTCAGACACCAACCAAATGGCAGTCATGCTAATGAAAGGCGGCGCGCCCTCAGTGTTCTCTGAGCAATTCAGTAATCAGGTAGAAAAACGGGTCCCAAGTTGGCCGAAGGAATTAGCCGACTATACCGATCCACAGAAGTTACAACAAAAAGCCTTAGAAGCGGGCGCAAATCAAGTACAGCAACAATTAGCAATACCTGATGCTGTCAAAGCCGTTGCAACAAGTGATGTTAAAGCGGCCCAAGGTGCCGTTATTGATAGTGCGGTCACAGAGAATGCCGTCATTAAGAATGCTGCAATGCCAATCAATATCACTGAAGCGGCTGCAAAAGTCGCCGTTCCAGCGGCTCCAGCAGAAATAAAATCGCCACCTGTTACTCCTGAAGTCAAAAAGCAATAAAACGGATCACCACAGTGCCAGCTCAAATGGCACTGTGGATTAACTTTGAAAATAGCTGAATTGCCACAACCAACGGGAATTATAGAGACAAGGGAAAGGCTGGAAGGGCTAATATTGAAGGGAAACTGAAAGCAAAATAACGCTAAGTTGAAAAAAGTTAAAAAGAAAAAAGCCTGTCCGAAGACAGGCTTTTTAACTTTTTGGCTGGGGTACAAGGATTCGAACCTTGGGATGCCGAGATCAAAACCCGGTGCCTTACCACTTGGCGATACCCCAATAAACTGTGTTTAATCTTCTATCGAAGATTGCATTTTGATGGTACGGGAAGAGAGACTTGAACTCTCACACCTCGCGGCACCAGAACCTAAATCTGGCGTGTCTACCAATTTCACCATTCCCGCATCAAAATGTACCAAAATTGTCTATTCAACATTTTTGGATTTTTCTCTGATAAATCACTTTAACAGAGTTAAATATGGTAGCAATGGCGGGACTTGAACCTGCGACCCCAGCATTATGAGTGCTGTGCTCTAACCAGCTGAGCTACATTGCCAATGGCTGGGGTACAAGGATTCGAACCTTGGAATGCCGAGATCAAAACCCGGTGCCTTACCACTTGGCGATACCCCAATCAACTTGGAAACTGAGAAAAATGGCTGGGGTACAAGGATTCGAACCTTGGAATGCCGAGATCAAAACCCGGTGCCTTACCACTTGGCGATACCCCAACTAACTCTGTTTCAAACATCCGCTATCGCCGATGTTTCTAAATTCATATATCTAAAAAATGGTACGGGAAGAGAGACTTGAACTCTCACACCTTGCGGCACCAGAACCTAAATCTGGCGTGTCTACCAATTTCACCATTCCCGCACAGCTTCATGTTTACATCGTGAAGAGATGCTAGCAATCAATGCTAGAGTAAAATCGTGATTCATTTTATATAAGAAATTTATCTTAAATAAAATGGTAGCAATGGCGGGACTTGAACCTGCGACCCCAGCATTATGAGTGCTGTGCTCTAACCAGCTGAGCTACATTGCCACATCGATATTACGCGCCTCTCTCAGCGAGGAACGGGGCGTATTATGCTTATTCGAGGTATCTAGGTCAACAGCTTTTTTTCGCTATTTCCCTTAGGTTAAGCTGTTCGGCTATTACTTCACCAAACTGAGCAACAGATGTGCTAAATAACACCTTGTTGCTCATACTTAGCTTAATTTATCGAGACTTACAGCGTGAATAAGCTTTGTTATACGTTAAACAGGAAATGCATCACATCGCCATCTTTAACGATATAGGTTTTACCTTCCACGCGTAACTTACCGGCTTCTTTCGCGCCAGCTTCACCTTTGTGGGCAATAAAGTCGTCAAATGCCATCACTTGGGCACGGATAAAACCGCGTTCAAAATCGGTATGGATAACGCCCGCCGCTTGCGGAGCACTCGCCCCCACAGGCACAGTCCAAGCACGCACTTCTTTCACGCCTGCGGTGAAATAGGTTTGCAGATTCAGTAATTCATAACCTGCGCGGATCACACGATCTAAACCTGGTTCTTCGATACCCAGATCCGCCATAAACTCATCGCGCTCCTCGATTTCCATCTCGGCCAGTTCAGATTCAATCGCCGCACATACGGCAACAACGATAGCGTTTTCTGTCGCAGCAATGGCGCGAACGGCATCTAAGTGCGGGTTATTTTCAAAACCATCTTCCGCAACGTTAGCAATATACATGGTCGGTTTTAAGGTTAAGAAGTTCAGGTAAGCCACTGCTTCCAGCTCTTCTTTCGATAAATCCATTGAACGCAACATTTTAGCTTCGTCTAAAATGGGGCGCATTTTTTCTAATACTTCCACTTCAAACTTAGCGTCTTTATCGCCACCTTTAGCACGTTTCTGCTGACGCTGAACCGCACGCTCTAAACTGTCTAAGTCAGCTAACGCTAATTCAGTGTTGATGACTTCAATATCGCCAGCTGGGTCAACCTTGTTAGCAACGTGAACAATGTTGTCATCATCAAAACAACGTACTACATGACCAATAGCATCGGTTTCACGAATGTTAGCGAGGAACTTGTTACCTAAGCCCTCGCCTTTAGATGCGCCAGCCACAAGACCCGCAATATCCACGAATTCCATGGTAGTAGGTAACACACGTTGTGGATTCACAATCGCAGCTAACGCATCCAGACGTGGATCCGGCACAGGTACAACACCAGTGTTAGGTTCAATGGTACAAAACGGGAAGTTAGCCGCTTCGATGCCAGCCTTAGTTAACGCATTAAAAAGCGTTGATTTACCTACGTTAGGAAGACCAACAATGCCGCATTTAAAACCCATATGCTTACCTTTCTCTCGATTATTGGCTGACAAGTCACACTCATCAGCGAGGTTTAGTCGTCCTGCCCTATGGCAGCACATTACTGAATAATTAAATCACTTAACACTTGAGTCTCGCCAAAGGCAAAACCTACTCCGCTTTAAAGGAGTGTAATCTGTTCATGGCTTTCACCATGTCTTGTTTAAACAAAATTTCGGTAGAACGCACAGCTTCATCTATCGCCGCCTCGATAAGTTCTTGCTCTTTAGCAGGTGCTTTTCCCAGTACGTAACCACTCACTTGGTTTTTATCACCAGGATGACCGATACCTAAGCGTAAACGGTAGAAGTTTTTATCGTTAGCCAGTTTAGCAATAATATCTTTCAGACCATTGTGGCCGCCATGACCGCCACCGAGCTTAAACTTAGCCACACCGGGCGGCAGATCGAGTTCATCGTGAGCGACCAGAATCTCTTCCGGCGTGATACGAAAAAAATTCGCCAAAGCGCCAACCGCTTTACCGCTTAAATTCATATAAGTCGTCGGGATCAATAAGCGGACATCTTTACCGTGCAATACTGCTCTGGCGGTCAAGCCAAAATACTTACTGTCGGCCACTAAAGTCACGCCGCAAATTCTCGCTAACTCAAGAACGTACCAAGCCCCCGCATTATGGCGAGTGTGTGCATATTCAGCACCTGGATTAGCCAGACCAACTATTAATTTTATTTCGCTCATGACACTCAATATCGTTATTTCGTCGATGACAGCCGCGCAAAGTGCCGACTGAACTGACCATACCAGCTAAAAACGCGGCATTTTAGCACTCAAACCCCAAGTCAACAAATGCCACGTCATCGCACAGGAGCAGAACACAAGGTCAGAACACAGAACAACTCAGCGTTAATTAAGCCCCATAGCATATTTAAGGACAGTCTTTTTGAGCGGGGAATTGATGTTTGCCAACTTTAACGCGCCATTACGCAGCAGCTTTAGCGGCAGAATATCGTTGCTAAAACCGGCGTAAAACAAATCCATCGCCGTCATCATCAATTGATTATCGCGATAACGTTTGCGCTGATATTGGGCAAGCACCTCATTCGACCACCAGAGGTTATTTTGAGTTAATGCCTCCTTTATTACCGCCAAAAATGCTTCGACATCCTTAAATCCAAGATTCACCCCTTGGCCTGCGAGGGGATTAATGGTGTGAGCGGCATCGCCTAAAATCACCACATTATGACTATAGTAGCGCTGGGCATGCCGACGAGTGAGGCCAAAACTGCCTTTATTCTCAACGGTGAAATCGGCATCTAAGCGCGCAGGGAAATGCAAACGTATCTGCTCGGCCAACTGTTTGTGATTAAGCTGCATTAACTGTTTTATTCGATTGGCGTCGTCGTACCACACCAGCGAAGCGTTATTGCCAGGTAAAGGTAATAAGGAACGTGGCCCTTTGGGCGTAAACTGCTGCCAAGTCACATCCTGTTGTCCCTGTGCGGTGTTGATATTAATCAACATGGCCGATTGAGCGTAATCCCAACCCGAAATGCCAATTCCCGCCCATTGGCGTACCTGCGAGTGAGCACCATCGGCGCCAACCAACAACTTAGCGATGAGTTTACTATTCGATTGTAAGTGCACACTCACGCCATCGCTATCGCGGGTAAATGCCACCACTTTATCGGGACAATATAAGGTGATGCCTGCCAATTGTGTCATCTGTTGCCACAGGGCAAGTTGGATTAAACGGTTTTCGACTATATGGCCTAAATGGCTGGCGCCAATTTGTGAACAGTGGAATTGGGTGATGCAGCCATCGAGCTCCCAAGTTTCTAAGCCCAAATAAGGCACATTACGCATCTTGAGCAATGAGTCCAAGGCGCCAAGACGTTCAAGCAGCGTTTCAGAAGCCACACTGATGGCCGAGACTCGCACATCTAATGGCTGTTCGGCTTGATAAGCCTCTGGCGCAAAAGATTCAATCACCGCCACTTGCAAACCCTGTTGGGCTAATCCAATTGCCGTCGCCGCACCAACCATGCCGCCGCCGACAAGAATGACATCGAACTCAGTACTTTCAGCATGAGTGCCTTCTGCATGAGTGACGTCAGAATGAGTCACGTTAGAATCTGTGGTGTCGGGTATCATCTGTGCATGTGTCTCTTCAATCTGGCTCATCCTACTTACCACCTTAGTTACCACCTTTAAGCCCTTCTGTATTTCTGCCCAAGCGACTTTTCACAAACCCGCTTGATTATGCCTTATATCAAGATACCACGGAAATGTTGAGCGCATTTCGATTCGAAATCCGTGAAGACATAGGCATTCAAGCCCGAATAGTTTGCTGGAAATAATGAAAGCTCAGCCTGTTAACAATATTAATCTTGCCCAAATGCAGCCGAACAATAAAAACCTAGCATTTGTGAGGGTATCACCCTTGTCAAAAGCCAACAGCTAAAAGTGTGGACAAAGCTGGTCAGCAGCCGTAACAGCAGGTAAAATGTCGCGCTATTTTTATTGGTCATCTTAGGGCGACACAACTGATGAGTAAGAAACTCCATATCAAGACTTGGGGCTGTCAAATGAATGAGTATGACTCATCCAAGATGGCTGATCTGTTAGGCGAATACCAAGGTTATACCTTGACTGAAGAAGCGTCTGAGGCAGACATTCTCCTGCTCAACACTTGTTCTATCCGCGAAAAAGCGCAAGAAAAAGTGTTCCATCAGCTAGGACGCTGGAAGACGCTTAAAGATAAAAATCCCAATTTGATTATTGGCGTGGGCGGCTGCGTTGCCTCACAAGAAGGCAAAGCCATTAAAGACAGAGCCCAATGTGTCGACATTATTTTCGGACCACAAACCTTGCACCGTCTGCCCGAGATGATCGAGCAAGTGCGCCGTGGCGACAAAGCGGTTATCGATATCAGCTTCCCTGAAATCGAAAAATTCGACCGTCTGCCAGAGCCACGCGCCGAAGGCCCAACCGCGTTTGTGTCTATCATGGAAGGTTGCAGCAAATACTGCTCGTTCTGTGTTGTACCTTATACTCGCGGCGAAGAAGTCAGCCGTCCATCGGACGATATTATCCTTGAAATCGCCCAATTGGCGGAGCAAGGTGTGCGCGAAGTAAACTTGCTCGGCCAAAACGTGAATGCCTATCGCGGCGCAACTCACGATGGCGCAATTTGTACTTTTGCGGAATTGCTGCGCTTCGTGGCAGCCATCGACGGTATCGACCGTATCCGCTTCACGACCAGTCATCCAATTGAATTTACACAAGATATCATCGACGTTTACGAAGATACCCCTGAGCTTGTAAGCTTCTTGCACTTGCCAGTGCAATCGGGTTCTGACCGTATTCTCACAGCGATGAAACGCGGCCACATGGCGATTGAATATAAGTCAATCATCCGCCGCCTGCGTAAAGCCCGTGAAGGCATTCAAATCAGCTCAGACTTTATCATTGGCTTCCCAGGCGAAACCAAGGAAGACTTTGCCGATACCATGAAGTTGATTGAAGACATAGGTTTCGACCACAGCTTCAGCTTTATCTATAGCGCACGTCCGGGCACGCCAGCGGCTGATTTACCCGATAACGTCGATATGGAAGAGAAAAAACAACGTCTGGCGATTCTGCAAGACCGCATCACCCAGCAAGCCATGCGCTACAGCCGCCACATGATGGGCACAGTGCAACGTATTCTGGTTGAAGGACCATCGGTGAAAAATCCTATGGAACTGCGCGGCCGTACTGAGAACAACCGAGTGGTGAACTTCGAAGGTCAACCAAAACACATCGGTACTTTCGTGGATGTCGAAATCGTCGACGTTTACACTAACTCACTGCGCGGTGTCTTTATCCGCGGCGAAGATGAAATGGATCTACGTCGTAGCCTGCGGCCGGCAGAAATTCTGGCCAAGCGCAAGCAAGATGATGAACTGGGTGTGACTCAATTTAAGCCATAAGCGTTAAATCGGCTTAAACAGTACCGATATCAGTACCTATATAAAGAAGGGCGACTTAGTCGCCCTTTTGCTTTAACGCACTTTTATTTAAGTCTACCGAGGCAATTGCTATTTTCCGTTAGCAATTATCGGCTATGGCTCGTAAACTAAAATTATCTTGCGATGGTTAACCAACCTCGTACCTTGCTTTCTTATTCGCTATTGGGAGTGCTATTTGTCCAGTAAATTAACTACCATGAATCTGTATCTCGAACCCGCAGAAACACGCCGTTTGGCTTCACTGTGCGGTCCATTCGATGACAATATCAAGCAGATAGAACGTCGCGTTGGCGTTGAAATCGTCCGTAAGAACAATCATTTCCAGATCACCGGACTGCCACGCAATTGTTTAAGCGCCAACAACTTACTAAAAGAACTCTACATCGAGACCCAAACGGTTAAAGGCAGCACGCCCGATCTTGAGCCTGAGCAAGTCCATATCGCTATTCAAGCAGCCATTGCCCTAGAGCAAGCAGACGCTAACGACGACAGCGGTATTAATATCAAAACCCGCCGCGGTGTCATTAAGCCACGCAATCCGAATCAAAGCTTGTATGTGGCCAATATTACGCGTCACGATATTACCTTCGGTATTGGTCCTGCTGGAACGGGCAAAACCTACCTTGCCGTAGCAGCGGCAGTAGATGCGTTAGAGCGCCAAGAAGTGCGCCGCATTCTGCTGACTCGCCCTGCAGTTGAAGCGGGTGAAAAACTCGGTTTCTTACCCGGTGACTTAAGTCAAAAGGTCGACCCTTATCTACGCCCCCTCTACGATGCCCTGTTCGAAATGCTTGGCTTTGAAAAAGTGGAACGCTTAATCGAAAAAAACGTGATTGAAGTGGCGCCGCTTGCCTATATGCGCGGTCGTACCCTGAACGATGCCTTTATTATTCTCGATGAAAGCCAAAACACCACAATCGAGCAGATGAAGATGTTCCTAACCCGTATCGGTTTCAATTCCCGTGCGGTGATCACAGGCGACATCACTCAAACCGACTTACCTAAACATCAAAAGTCAGGGCTACGTCACGCGATTGAAGTGTTAAGCCAAGTCGAAGAAATCAGCTTTAATTTTTTTGTCTCCCAAGATGTAGTGCGCCATCCTGTGGTTGCCCGTATCGTTGAAGCCTATGAAGCCTTCGAGTTAAAAGAGCAAACCTTAAAAGCCAAAAAAGAAAGCCAGTACCAAAAGCAACAGCAGGAAGCCGCAACACATGAGTCTTGAGTTAGCCTTAGATATTCAACATGCCAGCACCAGTGAGTGGCTACCAACGGACGAACAATTCGCCCTTTGGGTCACTACCGCAATTGGCAATAGCATGGATGAAGCTGAATTAACCATACGTATCGTCGATAGCCGCGAGAGCCAAATGCTCAACAATACCTATCGCGGTAAAGACAAACCGACCAATGTACTGTCATTTCCCTTTGAAGCACCACCAGAAATTGAACTTCCTTTACTCGGAGATCTTGTCATTTGCGCGGCAGTCGTTGAAAATGAAGCCCGTGAACAACAAAAACCACTAGAAGCGCACTGGGCACACATGGTTGTACATGGTTGCTTGCATCTGCTAGGGTATGATCACATCGACGATGAAGAAGCCGAAGAGATGGAGTCATTAGAGACTCAACTCATTGAAAGCTTAGGTTTTACTGACCCATATAAGGAACAATAATTAGCTAAGATAATCCCTATCAAAAGCTAATGAGAAAACTATGAGTGACGATATCCCCCCTAGTACGAACGCCCACAAGAAAGGTTGGTTTGATAGAGTAAGTCAGCTATTTCAGGGCGAACCTCAAAATCGCGAAGATCTAGTCGATGTGATTGATGGTGCCGAGCAGCGCGATTTGATCACCCAAGACACCCGCGAGATGATAAAAGGTGTATTAGACGTTTCTGATATGCGTGTTCGGGATATCATGATCCCAAGAGCTCAAATTGTCGCCCTCCAGATAGACAACTCGGTCGAAGAGTTACTTGCGACTGTGATTGGTTCAGGTCACTCGCGCTTCCCCGTCGTTAACGAAGATAAAGACCATATCGAAGGCATATTGCTTGCCAAAGATTTGATCCCTTACGGTTTCTCCAACAGTGATGAGCCCTTCTCACTGGATCGCGTGATCCGTCCCGCCGTGGTTGTGCCCGAAAGCAAACGCGTCGATGTTCTGCTAAAAGAATTCCGCTCTCAACGCTACCATATGGCGATTGTGGTTGATGAGTACGGCGGCGTATCGGGACTCGTGACTATCGAAGATATTCTGGAAGAAATTGTCGGCGAGATTGAAGACGAATTCGACCACGATAGCACTGAAGAAACCGAAATCCGCAAAGTCGGTAACACGGTTTATATGGTTAAAGCCTTGACGCCAATCGAAGATTTCAACGAAGAATTCAACACTGAATTCAGCGATGAAGAGTTTGATACCGTCGGTGGCTTAGTCTCACACGCCTTTGGCCATCTGCCAGAACGTAACGAGAGCATCATCATTGAAGGCATAGAATTTAAAGTCATCAATGCTGACACTAGGCGTTTAATCCAACTCAGAGTTAAACTCCCCGATCCTAATACTGGCGAAGACGTAGAATAATCACTCGTGCTAAAAAAAATCCGGGCTTTTGCCCAACAACAGTCCCAACCTAGTGCTGTGAGACTCGTACTGGCATTTGCCCTTGGCGCCAGTACGGCGCTTTCATTTGCGCCTTATTCCATTTGGATAATCTATCCGTTTGCCATGGCGATTGCCCTCTGGCACAGCCGAACGCTGAGCGCTAAGGCAAGCTTTTACTATTGGTTAAGCTTTGGATTTGGCTGTTTTGCCGTAGGGATCAGCTGGGTTCACGTGAGTATGGATACCTTTGGTGGGATGCCGCTCATTGCCTCCGTTGGGTTAATGGCCTTGTTAGCCTTGTATTTAGCCTTATATCCCGCGCTAACTGGTTTAGCGCTGGTTTGGTTAACTAAAACGCTGAGCCATGATGGTGAAACTCGATTTGGTCTTTGGCGTAATCTCGCCCTATTCCCCGCGTTATGGACCTTGACCGAATGGGCTCGAGGCTGGGTAATGACAGGCTTCCCTTGGTTATGGGCGGGTTACTCGCAAACTCAAGGGCCGCTAAAACCCCTTGCCAGTATCATAGGCACACTGGGAATAAGTTTTGTATTGGCCATGCTCGCTGGTGCATTAGCGCTTTGTTTTACTAAGCGTTATAAGAGCTTACTGCTTTTACTGCCGCTCAGCATTCTGGCCGTGTGGGCTGCGCCTAAACTTTGGGACATTCATCCTACGGGTGAAAATGTTAAAGTGGCACTGGTACAAGGCAATATTCCCCAAAGCATGAAGTGGGAACCCGATGCCCTGTGGCCGACGCTGTTAAAATACATGGATTTATCCCGCGAACATCTGGATGCCGATATCATTATTTGGCCAGAAGCAGCAATTCCAGCGCCAGAATCTATGGTGCAGGACTTTTTAGATAACGCCAATAAAGTCGCCAATCTAAACCATACCTCAATTATCACAGGCATTATTAGCCATCAAAACAATGAGTTCTATAATTCATTGATTGTGCTCGGTAATCATAATCAGAAACAACAAGCAGGCCCTGACTATGAGGGCGATGGTAGCAATCAATTTAAGAAACACCATCTGTTGCCAATTGGCGAGTTTGTCCCCTTTGAAACGCTGCTGCGCCCGATAGCACCTTTCTTTAATTTGCCCATGTCGTCCTTTACACGAGGCGAATATCAACAGCCGAACCTCAGCGCCCTAGGCCATAAAATCGCGCCCGCGATTTGTTATGAAATAGCCTTTCCGGAACAGTTGCGCGACAACGTTAATCAAGGGACAGATATACTATTAACTGTCTCTAACGATGCATGGTTTGGTAGCTCAAATGGGCCATTACAGCATATGGAAATCGCTCAAATGCGCGCGGTTGAATTGGGTCGGCCTCTATTACGCTCAACCAACAATGGCGTGACAGCCATAGTCGATGAGCATGGCAATATCACAGCGTCATTACCACAGTTTGAAATAGGCGTGCTAAGTGCAACTATTCCATTAGTCACAGGACAAACTTGGTTTGCAAAATTAGGCCAAATGCCCCTACTGATACTCTGTGGTTTAATCGTTCTATTCGGTCTTGCCCGACGTTTTAAAGCGCAATAGGATTGAGGCCATGCATTACCAAGTCAATAAACAAGATGTGGCAGGTTTTACCTTAATTGAACTTGTCGTTGTGATTATTGTGCTTGGGATCTTGGCTGTGATCGCCGCGCCTAAATTTATCGGTTTAAGTAAAGAAGCGCGGGTACAAACCTTAAACCAAGTACAGGCCGGCGTTAAAACAGCCAATATGCTAGCTTACTCAAAAACCCAAATGCCTAGCCTACTGAGCCAAGCGGTAGCTGGGCGCGATGATATTATTGATATCGACCTCAATGGTGATGGCACGCCAGATACACGATTAAAATGGGGTTACCTCGATAATACTGATGTGGAAAAATGGATCACCTCAGATGATAAACTTATCATTCAATATCAAGGCATTGATATCACTTATATAGGTTACGATCTTAACAACAATTCCTTAGTGAATGATGACCAATGCTATTTCCGCTACACCCAAGCCAGCGATGCCAACACTGCGCCGCAATATGATATCAGCACCCAAGGTTGTTAGGCTGACACTCAGTTGACCTGTGTTATCCCGCAATTGTCTGCGAATACATTAGGCTGATTGCGCGTTCCACGTTAAGGTGAACGATTAGACGTGGCCTTATACCAATCACAGTGACTGTGTCTGCATAGCCAATATGATTGGTACCATTACCTCGTTCCTTAACCAAGGTACATAGTCAAGGCAACTCTATGGCACAGCTTCGCGTGCGCTACCAAACCCACGAATTTGGGGATCTCGACATTCATGTCAGAACCCTAAGAAATAACCAAGAATTTGAAGACCTAGATGGCGAAGCTGAAAAGCTCGGTATTTCCTCCGCAACTTGGCCATTATTTGGCATAGTTTGGCCGTCTAGCCAAGTGCTATCCCATCATATGGCCGATTATCAAATTGATAATAAACGCATTCTTGAAGTTGGCTGCGGTATAGGGCTGGCAAGTCTAGTGCTAAACCACAGACATGCCGACATCACAGCAACCGACTATCACCCTGAGTCGGAGAATTTCCTTAAACAGAATGTCGATTTAAATCATGGTCGTGCGATTCCGTTTGTTCGAACAGGGTGGGCAGATGCACAAACTAATTTAGGTTTATTTGACCTCATTATCGGCAGCGATCTCTTGTACGAACAAGAACATGCCGATCTCTTATCACAATTTATTGAGCAGCATGCTAAACCAATTTGTGATGTAGTCTTAGTCGATCCCGGTCGTGGTAATCATGCCAAATTCAGTAAACGTATGGTCACCTTAGGTTACGAACACACGCAACATAAACCCATTCACACTGAATTTTTATTAGCGCCCTTTGGCGGTCAAATCCTCAACTACTCTCGTACCAACAGTTGATACAGCCTAATTAATGCAAATATGAGCCATTTAGGTCTAATAGAACTCAAAAAAAAACGACGCTGAGGCGTCGTTTTAGCTGCATAACATCACCACCTTGATTAAGGCGTTAGCGGCTCGCGGGTAAATTCTTCATGGTCACATTCAGGACAGTCAGGGATGGGACTTGGAAATTCAATACTCATTTCATTACCACAGTTAGTGCACACCATGATGCCCTGATTCACAATATCACCACTCTTGTAGTAGCCTTGGTGCTTAAAATCTTGCGTTAACTCATGCCATTCTACTTGGCTGCGGTCGGTGATTTCACTGAGCCAATGCCAAAGCGTATTCTCTAAAGTAATCACGGTTGGGCTATGACTCAAACTATCCGCGTTCTGCTCACGGAGAAAACTCGTAATATCACGCTTTAAGAATTGTTCGACTAAAGCGAGTTCATCTTCCCCTGCCTGTTCTTTAAGACGTAAATACTCCTTACCTTGAGTGACAGAATTGAATAAGTTCTTTACAGTCATAGTGTTATCTTCTGAAAATTGAGATTTCACTTCGGTAATTAAGGCTTGATACAGTCCTAGTAACGCGTTACTTCTATCATTCATAACCAATACTCCTTCATACGAACCTTTTTAATGCATCGCTTCTAGTTTATTCTATGCAGATCTTACTCGCGCTGATATGGCGTTAGATCCAATAATAGGCGGCACTGCCGGAAATAGAGTGATGCAAGAGCAATATAATCCCTCAGAAATTGAAGCCTTAGTGCAAAAGCACTGGCATGACAACAAAACCTTCGAAGTCACTGAAGACGCAAACAAAGAAAAGTTTTATTGCCTTTCGATGTTTCCGTACCCTTCTGGCAGACTCCACATGGGACACGTACGCAACTATACCATAGGTGACGTAGTTGCACGCTTTCAACGTCTTCAAGGCAAAAACGTGCTCCAGCCTATTGGTTGGGACTCCTTTGGTTTACCCGCAGAAAATGCCGCGATTAACAACAAGACTGCGCCTGCGCCATGGACCTATGAAAACATAGAATACATGAAGAACCAGCTGAAATTGCTGGGTTTTGGTTACGATTGGAGCCGTGAAATCGCCACTTGTACCCCTGAATATTATCGCTGGGAACAATGGTTCTTCACTAAGTTGTACGAGAAGGGCCTAGTCTATAAAAAGACAGCTTCAGTCAACTGGTGTCCAAACGATGAAACCGTACTGGCGAACGAGCAAGTTCAAGACGGTTGCTGCTGGCGCTGTGATACCCCTGTGGAACAAAAAGAAATTCCACAGTGGTTTATTAAGATCACTGCCTATGCAGAAGAATTGTTAAACGATATCGATACCTTAGATGGCTGGCCTGAACAGGTTAAGACCATGCAGCGCAACTGGATTGGTCGCAGCGAAGGTGTAGAAATGACCTTCGGCGTCGCAGGTCACGATAAAACCTTCGATATCTATACCACACGTCCAGATACCTTAATGGGTGTGACCTATGTGGCGATTGCCGCAGGTCATCCATTAGCTGAAATCGCCGCGCAAACCAATCCTGAGCTTGCCGCCTTTATCGATGAGTGCAAAAACAGCACAACATCTGAAGCCGAACTCGCGACAATGGAAAAACGCGGTGTCGCTACAGGGCTTTTCGCCATTCATCCTATCACTGGTAAGCAAGTCCCGATTTGGGCAGCTAACTTTGTGTTGATGAACTATGGCACAGGCGCTGTGATGTCAGTTCCAGGCCACGACCAACGTGACTTTGAATTTGCAAAAAAATATGGTCTAGCAATTGAGGCTGTGATCAAGCCAGTTGATGGCGAAGTGGACATTAGCGAAGCCGCTTATACCGAAAAAGGCGTACTGTTTAACTCGGGTGAGTTCGACGGTTTAGACTTTGAAGCAGGCTTTAATGCCATCGCTAATAAGTTAGTTGCCGAAGGTAAAGGCAAGCGCCAAGTCAACTATCGTCTACGTGATTGGGGTGTTTCACGTCAGCGTTACTGGGGCGCACCTATTCCTATGGTGACCTTAGCCGACGGCACTGTGATCCCAACGCCTGCAGATCAACTGCCAGTATTACTGCCAGAAGATGTAGTAATGGACGGTATTCAAAGCCCAATCAAGGCCGATAAAGAATGGGCAAAAACCCAAGTTAATGGCCAAGATGCGCTGCGCGAAACCGATACCTTCGATACCTTTATGGAATCCTCTTGGTATTACGCCCGTTACTGCAGCCCGCATGCAGACGAAATGTTAGATCCCGCTAAAGCCAACTACTGGCTACCTGTGGATCAATACATTGGCGGTATCGAACACGCTTGTATGCATTTGTTATATTTCCGCTTCTTCCACAAGTTGCTGCGTGATGCAGGTCTGGTTAACTCTAACGAGCCAGCCAAACAATTGCTGACCCAAGGCATGGTGTTGGCTGATGCTTTCTACTACATCAACGAAAAAGGCGCCCGTGTATGGGTTTCGCCTTTAGATGTAGCGACCACAGAAAAAGACGACAAGGGCCGTATTACTAAGGCTATCGACAAAGACGGCAACGAGCTGGTTTATACCGGCATGTGCAAGATGTCTAAGTCGAAAAACAATGGTATCGATCCTCAAGTCATGGTCGAAAAATACGGCGCCGATACCGTTCGCCTATTTATGATGTTCGCCTCACCACCAGAATTAACTCTGGAATGGCAAGAATCTGGCGTTGAAGGCGCACACCGCTTCATTAAACGTCTGTGGAAGCTTGCAAACGAGCATGTGAACCAAGATAACAGCGAAGCCTTAGATGTCAGCAAGTTAACTGCCGATCAAAAAGCGCTGCGCCGTGAAGTCCACAAGACTATCGCCAAAGTAACCGACGATATCGGCCGTCGTCAAATGTTCAACACTGCGGTTGCCGCCGTGATGGAACTGATGAACCATCTGCAAAAAGCACCACAAACCACAGGTCAAGACAACGCCATTATTGGCGAAGCCTTATCCGCCATCGTACGTTTGCTGTACCCTATCATTCCGCATGTGAGCTTTAACCTGTGGAACGAGCTAGGTAATGCGAGCAACATCGAAGATAGCCAATGGCCAGTCGTTGATGAAGCTGCGCTAGTTGAAGACAGCAAGCTCATCGTTGTGCAAGTCAACGGTAAAGTTCGCGCAAAAATCACAGTAGCCGCCGACGCTGATAAAGAATCAGTAGAAGCCTTAGGCATGAGTGATGAACACGTGATCAAATACCTAGACGGCCTGACAGTAAGTAAAGTGATCTATGTGCCGGGCAAACTGCTCAGCATAGTGGCCAATTAACGGCTGCTAATAACTCGCTATACTCAAAGCCAATGAAGTTGCAGCATAGCTGCAACTTCAAGCCTGCAGGGTATACCACGAATAGGAAACCGCGAAATCTATGCTAATTAAACGCATATGCTTCGCAATCATGGCACTGGTCATTATGACCAGCGCTGGTTGCGGTTTTAAGCTTCAACGCAGTTATCAGATCCCTGATGCCCTCAACCATTTGAGTTTGAGCAGCGCGGATGAATACAGTGAACTCACCCGTTTGGTGCGTGAACGCCTGCGCTTGAACAATATCCAAGTTGTTGACGCCGCCGATGACGTTCCAGTATTAAGGCTAATCACCGACTCCCTTGAACGCTCGACCTTATCTTTGTACCCCACAGGTAACGTCGCCGAGTATGAGCTAATTTATTTAGTCGAATTTGCTGTGGCACTGCCGGGCAAAGAAGCGCAGCCTTTCAAGGTTGAAATTCGCCGCGACTACTTAGACGATCCACGTACCGCATTGGCAAAGAGCCGTGAAATGGAATTGCTGACGAAGGAAATGCGTATCCAAGCTGCCGATCGTATTCTGCAGGCAATGGCCAGTACTGAGGTGAATTAATGCGGGGCTATCATTAAATGAGAGTCTATCCAGACCAACTCTCCCGCCACCTTAACCAGTTATTTCCTTGTTATCTGATTTTTGGGGATGATCCTTGGTTGATTGAAACCACCAAAGATCAGATCCGCCAATTCGCCAAGCGTCAGGGATTCGATGAAAAAGTCCAACTCATTCAAGAGACGGGCTTTAATTGGAACGATCTGACTCAGGAATGGCAGGCCATGAGCCTGTTTTCCAGTAAACGCTTGATTGAGCTAACCCTTCCCCAAGCTAAGCCCGGTGCCGAAGGCTCAAGCACACTGCAAGCCCTATTGCAGACGCCCAATCCCGATATGCTGTTAATTATCGAAGGGCCAAAGCTCGCCACAGAGCAAACCAACAGTAAATGGTTTAAGACCTTAGATGCCCATGGCATGTATCTGCCCTGCGCCACGCCAGAGGGCGAGCAGTTTATGCGCTGGCTCGATGGCCGCATCAAGCACTTTAAGCTCAATCTACAGCCTGATGCCCGTGCTATGTTGCATTCTCTGTATGAAGGGAATTTACTGGCTGCCGATCAAGCCATGCAGTTGCTGCAACTCCTGAGCCCAGCAAAACCCGTCAGTGCCGACGAACTGGGCCACTATTTTGAAGATCAGTCGCGCTTCACCGTATTCCAACTCACGGATGCATTATTGAATAATAAACAGGATAGCGCGCAGCACATGCTGGCCCAACTCAATGGCGAAGGCACTGCCTTACCTATCCTGCTGTGGGCCTTGTTTAAAGAACTCGGTTTGTTATTCAATTTGAAATGCGAGCAAGCCCAAGGCGTTGCGCTCAGTGCACTCTGGGGTAAACATCGAATTTGGGATAAACGTAAACCACTGTATCAAGCGGCGCTGCAACGACTCAGCCTTGAACAACTCGAACATATGCTCGCCCTCGCCTCGAAACTTGAGCTCAACTTAAAGCAACAGGGGAAAGAGGATTGGACTGGTCTGAGCCACCTGTGTCTGTTATTTGATCCTAGAGCCCATCGGCATCTGGCACATATAGCCATAGACTAATCATAGGTTAACCAAAGGCTTGATATGCGTATTGGTATTTTAGGCGGCACCTTCGACCCGATACACTATGGTCATATCCGTCCGGCGATTGAAGTGAAACACGCATTAGCCTTGGATAAAATCCTGCTAATGCCGAACCATATTCCGCCCCATAAACAGCAGCCCAACTTAACCACGGCGCAGCGGCTTAACATGGTTGCCGATGTCTGCTCGCAGCTTGACGGCTTTGCACTGTGCGACATCGAAGCCAAACGCGACACGCCTTCCTACACAGTGGTCACCCTTGAGCAACTGAAAGCCTTACATCCTGAAGACGAGCTGTTTTTTATCATGGGGATGGACTCTTTCCTCCAATTAAAAAGCTGGTATGAGTGGCAACGCCTATTCGACTTTGCCCATCTCGTTGTCTGTCAGCGCCCGGGTTGGCAGCTCGATACAGAGCATCCTATGCAGCAGATATTGACGGCCCGCAGTCAAGCGCCACAAGGGACAGTGGAAGGTCGTACTAGCAGTCTCCATAAAAACTATGGGCAGATTTTCCCTGTGACAATTACGCCACAGGATATTTCCTCAACTCAAATCCGCGAACAACTGGCAAAAGGCGAAATGCCCACCGATTTACTTATGCCCGTCACGCTAGATTACATCAAAAATCAACGACTTTACTTACCTTAGCTCGAACCGTAAGCAGATATCGCCAACTCAACTGCCAATGACAATGTATTCCCAGCAGCAACACTGGTATACTACCGCGCTATTTAAAATTAATGAGGTACGCCAGCGTGCAGAGCGCGGAATTAAAACAGTTTGTTGTCGACAAGATCGACGACTTGAAAGCCAGAGACGTTGTTGTTCTGGATGTCAGCAAGCAATCTAACATCACTGACTACATGGTCATATGTTCAGGTACATCAAAGACTCACGTTAAAGCTATCGCCGAAAACCTTGTGGTTGAAGCGAAAAAAGCCGGTATTCCACCTTTAGGTGTTGAAGGCCGCGAAAGCAGCGAATGGGTTCTTGTGGACATGGGCGATGTGATCCTGCACGTTATGCAAGATCAAACCCGTGATTTCTACCAGCTTGAAAAGCTCTGGTCAGAAAAGCAAGACTGATGAAGTTACAGCTCATCGCAGTAGGAACACGGATGCCCGATTGGGTTACCCGTGGTTTCGAAGAATACCAGCGCCGTTTTCCCCGTGATATGGCGCTGGAGCTTATCGAAATACCCGCTGGAAAGCGGGGGAAAAATGCCGACATTGTCCGGATACTTCAAAAAGAAGGCGAACAAATGTTGGCGGCCATTCCCAAAGGCAATCATATTGTTAGCTTAGATCTCCCCGGCAAAAACTGGACGACCCCCGAGCTAGCAACCGCGCTGACTAAATGGCAACTCGATGGTCGCGACGTCAGTTTACTGATTGGTGGACCTGAAGGATTAGCGCCAGCTTGCAAAGAAGCGGCAAACCAAAGTTGGTGTCTTTCGGCATTAACCTTACCTCACCCACTCGTACGGGTGGTGGTTGCCGAAAGTTTGTACCGCGCGTGGAGCGTGAACACGAATCACCCCTACCATAGAGAATAGCGGGATCTTGATGTTAACGAGTGTCAACCACCCGTCATGGGATCAGCCGGAGATAGCATAAGTGTCGCCAAAAAAGCGGATAACAATGCATGATCACGCCGCCGAGGCGTCTCTTTTTAAGCGCAGGGCGCTTTTCACTTTTTTTTGCGTTTTCGCACTATTTTGCGTATTAGTCACCAACCTTTATCATTTACAGGTTGAATCCTATAAAGATTATGCAACTCGCTCAAATGATAATCGCATCCGTGTTGTTCCAATTGCCCCTAGTCGTGGTCTCATTTACGATCGCAACGGCATACTTTTAGCTGAAAATTTACCCTTTTATTCCCTCGATCTCGTGCCCGAAAAAATCAGTAACATGTCAGAGACCTTAGATGAACTCGGCAAGTTAATTGAGATCAGCGATGACGAGCGCGAAACCTTTACTGACGCCCTGAAATTTCATCGCCGTTTCAAACCGCTAACACTGAAAAACCAGCTCACCGAAGAACAAGTGGCCATTTTCAGTGTTAACCAACACAGATTTCCGGGTATTTCGGTCGAAGCGGGTCTTAAACGTAACTATCCCTACGGCGCGCAAATCACTCATGTGCTGGGCTATGTAGGCAAAATTAACACGCGAGATCGCGCCCAACTTGAACGCAGCGATCTGTGGAAAAACTATGCGGCGACCAAAGACATTGGTAAGCAAGGCATTGAAAAATTTTATGAATCTTTGCTGCATGGTAAACCCGGACACTTAGAAGAAGAAGTGAACAACCGCGGCCGCGCCATTCGCACCTTAAAAATTGTGCCGCCAGAGCCGGGGCAAGATATTTACCTCACCTTAGATCTCAAGCTGCAACAAAAAGCGGTGGAACTACTCACAGGTCTGCGTGGTTCTATTGTTGCCATCGATCCCCGTGACGGTGGAGTATTAGCTATGGTATCGAGCCCAAGCTATGATCCAAACCAGTTTGTACAAGGCATTAATAGCAAAGATTACAGTGCCTTACTCAATGATAAATCTCGCCCTTTGATCAACCGTGCGACTCAAGGTCAGTATGCTCCTGCGTCTACCATCAAGCCTCACCTCGCACTGTTAGGCCTTGATGAGAAAGCCATTAGCGAGAGTACCCGAGTGTGGGATCCCGGTTTTTGGCAAATTCCCGGTGTTGAACGTAAATACCGCGACTGGAAACGCTGGGGACATGGCTGGGTCAACGTTTATAGCGCGATTGTAGAATCCTGCGATACCTTTTTCTATGAGTTAGCCTATAAGGTCGGTGTCGATCATATCGCCCGCTTTATGGAACAATTTGGCTTTGGCCAAAATACAGGGATTGATATCTTTGAAGAATCGGCTGGCAACATGCCATCCAAGGAATGGAAACGCTTAAAGTACAATCAAGCTTGGTATATAGGCGACACTATTTCCGTGGGTATTGGCCAAGGTTATTGGACGGCAACGCCATTACAACTCGCTAATGCCGTTGGGATTATGGCCAACAAAGGCCGCCGTCTCCCGCCACATCTGCTGAGATCCATTAAAGACAATACTGCCAAAATTGACTCACCGATTAATGAGTTACCGCCAATTGAACTTAAAAATCCCCGTAACTGGAATATCATCAACGAAGCTATGCGCCAAACTGCAAATAAGTCACGCTTTACCGATGCCACTTACACTGCCGCAATGAAAACCGGTACTGCACAGGTCATCGGCGTGGCGGAAAATACTAAATACGATGCCAATAAAATTGCCGAACATTTCCGCGATAATGCCTTAGTTGTGGCCTATGCGCCCTTCGAGGATCCTAAAATTGTCCTCGCCGTCGTGATGGAAAACGCAGGTTGGGGCGGCGCAAATGCTGGCCCAGTCGCTCGAGCTATGCTCGATGAATATATGCTTAGAGATACTTGGAAACCCATACCATGAGTACCCATAGCCAATATCAAAACATCTGGCAACGCTTGCACATAGACTTGCCATTATTGCTCGGACTATTAGCTGTGATGGGCTTTGGCCTGTTTGTCATCTATTCTGCCAGCGGTGCAGATTTAGAAATGATGGAACGACAACTATTCCGTATGGTGTTGTCGCTAGGCATCATGTTTACCATGGCACAAATCAATCCTGAAGCGCTTAAACGTTGGGCATTACCCATTTATCTTGCGGGGGTTGTCTTGCTGCTTGGGGTACACTTTTTCGGTGAAATAAATAAAGGCGCGCAGCGCTGGTTGAACTTAGGCTTTATGGAGTTCCAACCCTCAGAGCTTATTAAACTCGCCTTCCCCATCACAATGGCTTGGTATATCAGTAAGTTCCCTCTTCCCCCCAAGAAACGTTACCTCGCTGGCGCAGGAGTGATTTTACTCGTACCAACCCTATTGATCGCTAAACAACCCGACTTAGGCACCTCAATTTTGGTGGCTGCATCGGGGATTTTCGTGCTGTTTTTATCGGGCATGAGCTGGATTATTGTTGGCAGCTTTATCGCAGCAGTACTCGCCTTCCTGCCTATCCTTTGGTATTTCTTGATGCACGATTACCAAAGAACGCGGGTATTAACCTTGCTCGATCCAGAGCAAGATCCCCTCGGCGCGGGTTATCACATTATCCAGTCGAAAATCGCCATCGGCTCAGGTGGGCTTTGGGGCAAAGGTTGGCTCGAAGGCACTCAATCACAGCTTGAGTTTATTCCCGAGCGCCATACCGATTTTATCTTTGCGGTGATCGGTGAAGAATTTGGCTTAATTGGCAGTATCTTACTGTTAATTATGTACCTTTACATCATAGGCCGTGGGTTAGTCATCGCCTCCCGCGCACAAACCAGTTTCGCTCGTCTACTGGCTGGCAGTATCACGCTGACGTTTTTCGTTTATGTTTTTGTGAATATTGGTATGGTTTCAGGTATCCTGCCCGTGGTAGGTGTACCACTGCCCCTTGTCAGTTATGGTGGAACCTCCATGCTGACATTGATGACAGGGTTTGGCATTCTTATGAGCATTCATACCCATAGACGTTTCGTAGATAGATAATTTTAGGGACTTTTTTATGCCTACTCTCCGAGCTTATTTGGCTCCACTCGGTTTACTGTGTTTAAGTTCATGCTTAGTCGCATGCACCACGGCAAATGAACCGACACCCGCGCAGGCACCCGCTTCAAGCACGCCAGTGGCTCCAGCAGTGGATAAAGTACTAGTACCCGCCACTCCCTCTGAACTCAAAGAAGAGTTTATCCAAGCTCAAGTAAAACAAGGTTTTACTCGGACAGAAGTGCTCGCTTTTCTCGACAAAGCAAAATACAACCAAGGGGTTATCGATGCGATGACCCGTCCATGGGAAGCAAAACCTTGGCATGTGTATTACCCGATTTTTTTAACAGAAAAACGTCTTGATGCAGGGCTCGCTTTTTGGAAAAAACACGAGAAAACCATTGCTAAAGCGGCGGCTAAGTACCAAGTCGACCCACAGATTATTGTCGCCATTATTGGAATTGAAACCTTCTACGGCCAGTTCACTGGTAATTACCCTGTGATTGATTCCCTCTATACCTTAGGTTTTCACTATCCGCCTCGCGCCACCTTTTTCCGCAAGGAATTTGGTGAGTTGATGAAATTAGTCAAAGAAGAACACTTAGATATCAATACCCTCAAAGGCTCCTATGCGGGTGCCATGGGTTATGGGCAGTTTATTCCCTCAAGTTACCGCCATTACGCCGTCGATTTCGATAACAGTGGTAACCGCGATTTATTGCAAAGCCCAGAGGATGCGATTGGCAGTGTCGCCAATTATTTCCATGAACACGGTTGGCAAGCCAATGCACCCGTTGCTTTGCCGCTGGTCAATAGCAGCCAAACAGCGCCAAAAGCGAAAGTATGGGCAGGCGAAAAGCTCAATTATAAAGTCGCCAATATTCTAACGCCAACCTTGTCCTTGGCTGATGCGAGGGACTTAGATGTCTCGCAAAAAGCCTTACTCATTAAACTGGAACAAGCCGATCACGATGATTACTGGCTTGGCTTAAACAATTTTTATGTAATCACTCGCTATAATCGCAGTCCTTTGTATTCAATGGCCGTTTATCAATTTAGCCAACAATTAAAGGAACAGCATGCCGCTAAAAAATAATCTTTTACAGCTTGTCGTTTTGGTTGCGAGCTTCACACTTGTTGCGTGTTCTTCGAGCCCAAACCAAGCTAGCTCCAGCACAAACAAAAAAAATATGGACCCCAACAAGGGGCGCTATTCGCTAAAGAATGACAAGCTGCCACTCAATCCACCCAATGTGGATCATGTGCCAAATGCCACGCCTAAGTACGAGCCCTATAGTCGCCGCGGTAACAAGCCCTATACTGTTTACGGCGAGTCTTACACTGTGATGAACACAGGCCAAGGTTTTAGTGAAACAGGCCGTGCCTCATGGTACGGTGAAAAATTTCATGGCTATGAGACATCCAATGGCGAACCCTATGACATGTATTCCATGTCAGGTGCCCATAAAACGCTACCACTGCCAAGTTATGCTCGGATCACTAACTTAGATAACAATAAGCAAGTGATCATTCGTATCAACGATCGCGGGCCATTCCACTCAGACCGTATTCTCGACGTCTCCTACGCCGCCGCCTATAAACTCGGCATGCTCGGCAAAGGAACCGCGCGGATCAAACTCGATGTGGTGTATGTCGGCAGTGTCGCGGCCACTAATTCGGCTATTGCCAGCGCGCAAGATACAGGTAATCATTACATTCAGTTAGTCGCATCGAAAGATAAAGCCAAACTCAATACCATGGCGAAAAATCTGGAGCGAAAATATCAGGTAAAGACCCGTGTACAAGCCGCAAACAATATGTTTAGACTACAGCTCGGCCCCATAGGCCAACCTGAATTAGCAGACAAACTGCTCAATAACGTCCAGCAAAATGGGTTTCCTGAGGGCTATATAGTCCATGAGTAATGACTGTTTGTTCGGACCAGAATTGATTTAAAAATAGAGATGAAGGAACCTTCACTAAAACCCACAGTCAGAAAGTGGTACACTGTTGGAGATCTTCTCGAATCCTTTCCATTTAATACAACCAAAAGACGTGCCAAGTTAATGATGAATTTTGTAAAAAGTCCCATTAAAACATTGCTGCTAATTTCCAGTGTGTCTCTCCCCGTTTATGCTGCGCAGCCTATTATTACACCTGATGCACCAGCAGTGGCCGCCAAGGCTTTCGTCTTGATGGATTATAATTCGGGTCAGATTATCGCTGAGAGTAACGCTTATGAAAGCCTTAACCCAGCCAGCCTAACTAAAATGATGACCAGCTATGTCATAGGTCAAGAAATCAAAGCGGGCAATGTCTCGGTCGATGATGATGTGACTATCAGTAAAAATGCCTGGTCTAAAAACTTCTCTGACTCATCGAAGATGTTCATTGAAGTTGGAACTACCGTTAAAGTCGGGGATTTAAACCGCGGTATCATCATCCAATCGGGTAACGATGCGTGTGTGGCTATGGCAGAGCATATCGCTGGCACCGAAGGCGCCTTCGTTGACATGATGAACTCATGGACAAAACAGCTGGGTATGCGTGATAGCTACTTCGAAAACTCCCATGGATTAGACTCAGAAAACCACAAAACAACCGCCTATGATATGGCATTGTTAGGTGCAGCCTTAATCCGCGACGTTCCAGAAGAATACCGCATCTATAGCGAAAAATTTTATACCTTCAACGGTATCAAACAATATAACCGTAATGGTTTGTTGTGGGATAACAGCATGAGCGTGGACGGTATCAAGACAGGCCACACCTCTGGTGCAGGTTACAACTTAGTCGCATCTGCAACCAAAGACGGCATGCGTTTGATTTCTGTGGTTCTGGGTACTCAAAGTGAATCAGCCCGTAAAGCTGAAAGTAAAAAGTTACTGACCTATGGCTTCCGTTTCTTTGAAACTGTCACGCCTTACAAAGCGGGTGATAGCTTCACAACCCAACAGATATGGTACGGTGATAAGAGCACAGTTGATTTAGGCGTCGCAACTGATACACCTATTACAATCAGCCGTGGCCGCGGTAAAGACTTGAAAGCAAACTTCGAGTTGACTAAGCCATTAGATGCACCGTTGAAAAAAGGTGAAACTGTAGGCCGTCTATTCTTCCAACTTGATGGTAAAGACATTGCCCAATTCCCACTGGTGACGTTGCAAGAAGTCAACGAAGGTAGCTGGTTTAGTAAATTAGTCGATTACTTTAAGCAGATGTTTTCTGGATGGTTTAGCTAAGCTAAGTCCCATAAATAAAGCCACCTTAGGGTGGCTTTATTTTTTTGGGGAGTGCATCGCCCTTGAATCGGGTATAATCGCCACCATATATATCCCAATATAGCCGCTAAGAGTACTGAGTATGTTAGACACTAAATTTGATGAACTGATGGATTTCCCTTGCGCATTTCCTTTTAAGGTCGTCGGTGAAGCCCACGAAACGCTAACTGACAAAGTCGTGGCTGTGGTACAAAAACATGCACCGGGTGATTATTCACCTTCGACAAAAACGTCGAGCAAAGGTAGCTATCACTCCATTACTATCCGCGTGACAGTGACAAGCAAAGACCATATCGAAATTTTGTACACTGAACTTGCCGCTATCGAAGGCGTACGCCGCGTACTATAAATATTCCTCAAGGCCATGAAATGTGATCTGTCTTACATTTATGGTCAAGAGGCGTATAATAGCGCCACTCAATTCTAAGGGGAGAGGTTGCCCTTGCAAGACACGACTTTGCACATTCGGCATCTTGGAAAACAAGATTACGAATCAGTGTGGCATGCCATGCAGCACTACACTGACACGCGTAATAGTGAGAGCCCAGATGAGCTGTGGATAGTAGAACACCCACCCGTGTTTACCCAAGGCCAAGCTGGTAAAAGCGAGCATATTTTGAATGCTGGCGATATTCCTGTGATCCAAGTGGACCGTGGTGGCCAAGTCACTTACCACGGCCCTGGACAACTAGTGGTATATCCTCTTCTCGACATAAAACGTAGTAAAGTCGGCGTGCGTCAACTCGTTACTCATATAGAGCAAAGCATTGTCGATATGCTCGCCAAGTACGACATTAACGCTTATGCCAAGGCCGATGCGCCGGGCGTATATGTGGATGAACGTAAAATTGCCTCCCTCGGATTACGCATCCGTAAAGGCTGTTCATTCCATGGATTAGCCCTTAATGTCGATATGGATTTAGCACCATTTCGCCGCATCAACCCTTGTGGTTATGCCGGTCTTGAAATGGTGCAATGCAAAGCACTTGGCGGACCACAAACCGTGATTGAAGCGGGCGAGCAACTTACTATTACTTTTAGCCAATTACTGGGCTATCAACACCTAGTTCATCATCAAGGATTAGCAGCGTCATGAATAGGCCTGAACGTTTACAACCCGGAGTAAAACTAAGAGATGCCGATAAAGTGTCTCGTATTCCGGTCAAAATCGTCCCATCAGAGCGCGACACTATGTTGCGTAAACCCGATTGGTTACGGGTTAAACTGCCGGCATCGAATCAACGCATTTTAGACATCAAGCAAGCGCTGCGTAAAAATGGCCTGCACTCGGTCTGTGAAGAAGCCTCTTGCCCTAACCTCGCGGAATGCTTCAACCACGGCACAGCAACCTTTATGATTTTGGGTGCGATTTGTACTCGTCGTTGCCCATTCTGCGACGTGGCCCATGGTCGTCCGCTTAAGCCTGATGCTGAAGAGCCAGTTAAATTGGCGCAAACTATCCGCGATATGAAGCTGAAATATGTGGTGATTACCTCTGTAGATCGTGACGATTTACGTGATGGTGGCGCCCAGCATTTTGCCGATTGTATCCGTGAGATCCGCAAGCTTAATCCGGACATCAAGATCGAAACCTTAGTGCCTGATTTCCGTGGTCGTATCGATGCTGCCTTAGATATTTTATCGACTGAGCCGCCTGATGTGTTTAACCACAACTTAGAAACGGCGCCCATGCATTATCGTAAAGCGCGCCCAGGTGCGAATTACCAATGGTCGCTCGATCTGCTAAAACGTTTTAAAGAACGTCATCCAAATGTGCCCACTAAATCAGGCCTGATGATGGGGCTGGGTGAAACCAACGAAGAGATCGCTCAAGTACTGCGTGATCTGCGAGAACATAAAGTTGAAATGCTGACCTTAGGCCAATACCTACAGCCGTCTAAGTTCCATTTGCCGGTTGAACGTTATGTGCCACCAGCCGAGTTTGATGAGCTTAAAGCCTTAGCCGATGAGTTAGGTTTTACCCATGCAGCCTGTGGCCCATTAGTGCGCTCAAGCTACCATGCGGACCTGCAAGCCCAAGGTAAAGAAGTGAAATAACCTTCTTGCTTAGATGCGGATAACCTTGATGCAAACTTCAGATGATGCTGAGTTTTAGTGATATAGAGTTCAGGGTTATTAAAATAGAAAAACAGCGCTTAGGCGCTGTTTTTTATTGGCTGTTTTTATGACTGTTATTTATGACTGTTGTTTATGAAGAGTGGTTCGTATAGCTGTCGTTATACGACATGAACGCTAATGCTCGACTCATTCTTGGGTTATCGCTAAATCCATCAAGATAGCATCTTCTTTACCGCCCTCTATCGGGTAGTAACCTTTGCGACGTCCCGATTCAATAAAGCCAGCCTGTTGATATAAAGCACGGGCGCCGAGATTAGACTCTCGCACTTCTAACATAAGCACCACAGCGCCCGATACCTTGGCCGATGCCATCACAGCCTTAAGTAATAACTTACCGTAACCTTTGCCCTGCTGACTCGGTAATAGGCAAATATCCAATAAAGTCACTTCATCGATAATTTGCTGAACTATCGCAAACCCTAAGAGTCCTTCGACGTGATCAGTATCTGAATCCGAAACGACGTCAATATTTGCCTCAGTATTTGCATCTCCATCTAAGTGAGCACTCAGCTTTAAACCTAGGACACGATACAAGTGACCAAAACAATCGGCAAGATTCCCCTCGCTCATGGGATGGCTATGGGCCAAGGATTCAAGCTGCGCCATTTGGGGAACATCTTCAAGCGTGAGAGCCACAAGCTCAACAGGCAAACCTGCTGTCAATTGTGCTGCGAATGGTGTTGTGAATAGACTATCTACTGGTGGGATGTTCAACGCCGGTATTCCAAAGTATTGGTTATTAATGTGTTTACGTGTAGGGCTTAAGACTTGCTTGGCGCTTGGCCGCTAACTTGGTCGCGCCATTGGTAAATCTGCTGCCAGAGCGCGCTTTTAGCCTGCCAACCCACCAATAAATCAGCCAACGGCTCAGACACTAACCATGCGGTACGTGGCCTGACTTTGTGACGTCGCAGATCCCAAACGATCTGTTTACCCGTATGGGGCTCACAGTCAAAATCACATTCGTCCCGCTTTATGTCGATAAGCGTTAGCACAGCGTCAATAAGCGGCTCTGCTTCTGGTAACTCACCATTTTCATCCCAAATCACTAAATAAGGTTTCACCTTAGTGTCGCGCACTCGCCAAGTTGTCACATTCATGGCGGTTAAATAGGCTGATTTATTCATTAGGGTCAGTTTTATTCAATTAAAGTATCGACTCACAATATGCCGCTAGAATAGCAGTTCTGCCATGGCATTGTTACTACAGCACGGCGAAAGGAGATGATATCTGGCTTTATCGCTTACGAGATTTAACACTCGAAAGTTCAATCGAATTTATAGATTTACAAAATCTAATTTACTCATTTTACATTTAATATCAGAAGATTAGACTAAACACACTCAGTAAGACAATAGAAGGAAAACGCCATGATTAACATAGGTATCAATCAAGCTCACAGAGAAGAAATCGCCGCAGGGCTAAACCAACTATTGGCCGACAGCTACAGTCTTTATCTTAAGACCCATAGCTTTCACTGGAACGTTACTGGACCCATGTTCACTAGCTTACACTTGCTATTTGAACAGCAATATACCGAGCTTGCCCTTGCGGTCGACCTTATCGCAGAGCGTGTACGTGCATTAGGCGCCAGAGCACTCGGCTCATATTCAGCCTATGCCGCGCTGACCGAGATAAAAGAAGATCAAGGTGTCACTCAAGCCGAAACCATGATCCGCGAACTGTTAAGCGATCAGGAGCTAGTGATCCGCAATGCCAGAGCCTTGTATCCGCTGGTGAACCAAGCGAATGATGAGGCGACTGCAGACTTGCTCACCCAGCGCATCCAACTGCATGAGAAAAATGCCTGGATGTTACGCAGCTTACTCGCAGAATAATCGCTAAATAGATTGTTGATCTAACCAAAGCAAAAAAGTCGCCAAGTAAACACTTGGCGACTTTTGCCTTTAAAGCTTGATACACAGAATAGATTAGAGGTACTTAATCCAAGCCTGAGTGCTGTGTTTTTTATACTCGCTAAACCGCTTAACGGGATAATACAATGCGATAGCTAAAACGCCCGCGATAAACCAAACCCATCCTATATTGTTCACGCCAAAGTACTCACCATGGTTTGCGCCAAAGATGAATTTCGCTAAAGTATACAGCAGTAACAGCACGTACAAATGCAAGATATAGAAGAACATAGGCACTGAGCCAAACACAGACAACCCATGGCCGACTCGTGCTAATCTCCCATCCACTTTCCCACTTGATGCAAAATACCGCTCAAAGGCCACTAAGCAAAAGAACATGCCGCCTAAGGTCACCAGTAAAAAGCTTAATGATGGCGGGTATTTCGTTAAGTTAAATGCCGACATCAAGGTTTCCCCCAAATGTGCCCCCGACTGCCAAGGCAAGGTTTCGCCATAAAGGTTAAACCCACGTAGCACCGCAAAAAGTACCCAACAGCTGATCCCTAAAAACAACAGCTTTTGCTGGCGAGCCGATGCATCAAGATGGCTTCCATTCGGTTTATTACTAAAAAGTGGCCCTGCAACATAACCCAGTAAAATCACCCCAATCCAAGGCAGCACGGGATAACTCACCTTAACCCTAAGCGCACCTTCGCTGACGAGATAACCGCGGTCGTGCAATATGGTCCACAGACCGTAAGCCCACTCATTGGGCTGAAAACCAATTGGCGTCAACAGATTATGGCCAAAAACAATCGCAAATCCTAAAAGGGCCATCCAAGGTCTAGGCAGGTTTATCATCGCAGCGAGCGCTAACATACTCAGGCCAATCACCCAAATCACCTGTAACCAGAGGGTGTAATAGCTGACCATCCAAGAGAGGTTAGAGACGTTAATCACTAAAATTTCCAGCGCGATTAAAAACAGCCCGCGTTTAATCAAAAACATACGTGCTGAACGTGGCTCGCCATGGCTACGATTGGCATAAAGCCATGCAGAAACCCCAGTTAAAAACACAAAGACTGGCGCACAAAAATGGGCGGCAAAGCGACTCACAAAAAGCCCCCAAGAGGTCGAACTCAAATCCATAGGATCGCTCACCTGCATGTGAAAGAAAAACCGCTCCCGCACATGGTCGAGTAACATGATAAGCATCACGGCGCCGCGCATCATATCGATACTATTGATCCGGGTGCGGCCAATAGAACGACCCAGTTCTTGCTCGGCAAAACCTGAAGATAACGCTGGGTTAGCACTGATATTAGAATTCATAGCTGACACTCACTTTAATGCTACGTGGTTCACCCGGCACGGCCCAAAGAGCGGAATAGCTACTCGCGATATAATGTTCATCCAGTAAGTTATCCAGATTCACTCCAAGGCTTAAGTTGTCGCTTAAGTGGGTGTTCATAAACAACCCAAGTAACTGATAAGAAGGCAATTGAAAACTCGGATCGGCAGAATCGCCGAGGCGCGAATCCACATAACGCCAGCTAAGCCCTAGATGACCATCAATAGAAAGCCTATTCAAATCCTGTTTCAGAATCACGCTCGCGGTATGCTTTGGCACATTCACCAGTGGACTGCCTGCAGGAATGAGCACGCCCCAATCAGGATTCAAGCTGTCATTGGCGGTACGGGTATTAAGATAGGCATAGGATAATTTTGCTTGTAAATCCTCCGTCAGTTCGGCGGCTAAATCGAGTTCAACCCCGCTACTTTTAGCTTTACCTAAGGTGGCAGAAAAACCAACATTGATAGGATCTGAGGTCAAGATATTGCTCTTTTGGGCATCGAACACGGCTAAACTACCGTTTATAGGAAGATCGTTTAACCAAGTACCATTAAACTTCATCCCCAGTTCAACCGACTGACTCTCTTCCGCTTCGAATGGCTTACCCGCAAAGTCAGTTCCAGAAAGCGGTAAAAAGCCTTCAGAATAAGAGCTATAGAAACTTAAGGCATCGGACCATAAATACACCAGACCCACCTTGGGGCTGACTCGACTATCGGTTTGCTCTGACAGAGTATCTTTCGCGACTTCACTGATATCTTGCTGATAACTATCGAACCTTAGCCCAAGGTGCAACTTCCACTTTTCAGTTAAATCCATTTGATCTTGCAGATAGGTCCCCCACGCCTTTTGAGTCTCGTTATTCTCATACAACAAACTCACCTCTGGCTGAGGCCCACCGTATTGAGGGGTATAGATATCGATGGCGTATTCACCTTTTTTGCCCCGATAACGATACAGTCCCGTCTTCAAATTGTAGTGATAGGCATCGGCACCAAGCAGCAAGTTATGACGAATAAAACCCGTATCCACATGACCACTTAACTCTAGACGCAGTGAATTATCCTCAGAGGCGTAGTCACGATATCTGTGCTGCCTAGTCAGCGTGCGACCATCATCAAATAGCGATTGCCGCCCCTTTGCTAACTCGGCATCAGACGAATACCCCTTCAAGCTAGAGTCTCGGTAGTTATAGCCAGCAGTTAATGACCAATCATCATTTAATTCATAGTCATAGGTCAGCTGATGCCCTGTGGCATTCACCTCCGTTGCGCCATCATTAGGCTCACCTAAATAGCGCGAGCGGGGAACGGTATTAATATCGTTATTGAGCACAATAATGCCGCGATCGAATAGCTGTTCCTGCTTGAGGTATTCCATTTCATACAGCAAGGAAGCTTTTTCGGAAATCTGCCAACGCACAGACGGCGTAACGATTTTTTTATCGCTAAACACATAATCACGAAAACTATCGTGTTCCTGCCAAGCGCCATTAATCCGAAATGCCAAATTATCGGTTAAACTTGAGGTTACATCACCTTCTAACCGATATTGGTCGAAACTCCCAGCCGATGCTTTTAAATAACCACTGGTTTGATACTGAGGTTTCTTAGTCACAATATTGACTGTGCCACCGGGTTCCGAGCGGCCATAAAGTGCCGAACCTGGGCCTTTTAAAATCTCGACATAGGCAACGTTTGATAAATCTCTATGACCACTAAAACCTCGGCCACCATTAAAGCCATTGATTAAATACCCCGATGGCATGTTTTCGTTGCCCGGAAAGCCTCGTAGGGAAAAACTATCCCATAAGCCGCCGCCATTATTTTGCCGCGCCACACTGGCAGAATAGTCCAGTACATCTTGAAACCGCGTCAGCCCCGCATCTTTTATCAATTGCTCGTCTAACACACTGATCGCTTGGGGAAGTTCAGTTGAGGACACATTGCCACGATAGGCTTGGCGATAGTGGATACTTAAACGTTCAATATCAGTGTCAAGCACTGCGTCACTCACAGTATCAATAGCTTGTGAACTCGATTGGCTGCTTTCTGCGGCCAACAACATTGAAATAGGATTGAGCACAAACAAAGCGCCCAGCAACAGCGCAGTGCGCTTAGGGGCATAAAAAGAAGTCATTTTCACTCCGAAAATAAACAGCATGGGCGCCTTAGCTAAGCCAAGGCGCTCAAAGTTAATTAAGATAAATTGAATAAACAGTAACTTATGCTGTTATGGGCGGAGCACGACTATTGAAGAAACGACTAAAAGGTCGCTTAAAGGAAACGGCCTGAAACTCAACCGAGATATAACCCTGCTGAGCGAGTTGAAAATGAAAGGGTGTACTGGTTAGCGCATGTTGCAACTGGTGCTGATGTAAGCACAGCGAGCAATTGGCCTTAGAGTCTTCACTAGCATGGGAAACACTGTGAACAGCAATGGCAACAGACAATAGCACCAATATGGCAGCAAGCCATATTGCTAGGGTGCGTCTTGTTTGTATCACACTATTCAAACCCTACTTCCTCAGATAATTTGGCAGGCGATTGTATGTTAAGCACTACTAAAGTTGCAAACCGATTTACCTAAGCCGTAGGGCTTAAATGTTACAAGAGGTAACTTATCTCATGAGTCATTAGCTATGCCGTCCATAGACTATTTGCAGCCTGCTACTTTACGTAACCCTTTAACACATCATCAATCATGATATTAAGGGATGTTATGCCCGCCCCAGTTATATACCAAGCCTCGGGATCCACAAAAATAATGTTCCCCGTCTTCCAAGCGTTAGTTTCACGCAAAAGAGGATTATCAATAGATTGTTTATCCAATACGGGGCTTCGCTCCATTACTGCGGTTCTGTCAACCACGTAAATGATGTCGGGATTGTTTTCAAGAATAAACTCGCTTGATACAGGTTGACCGTGCAATCCCATCTGCTCTGATAAGCTGGCAGGTTTAACCCCTAGCGCACTGTAAATAAACCCATAGCGAGAACGAATACCTAAAAATCGAAAAGCACCATTATTATGTAGCACCACCAAGGCTTTTTCTGGCCTGTCTTTAATCACCATTCTGGCGGCTTGGATCTTACTTTCCAGTTCATCCACTTTATGTTTTGCCAAGGTTTGCTTATCGAATAATTTACCCAGCATCAATAAGTGTTTTGTGACTATATCAAAGTAATCGCTGTTGCTGTCTTGGTAATCAATATCCAAATGAATGGTTGGTGCCAAATTGGAAAGCGCTTGATAATGACTAGCTTGAACGGATGACATCAGCACCAAATCGGGTTTAAGTGCATAAATACGTTCCATATTGGGTTGAACGATAGCACCTAAATCAACGATATCACTATTGTTGCTGTAGTCTTTCAGGTAGTAAGGAACAAAATCCTTTGGCATACCGACAATGGGAATACCCAACTGTTCGAGATAGTCGACTTCATTCATATCTAGGGCCGCAACACGCACTGGCCGTTTTGTAATAACTGTAGTGCCCAGCTTATGCTCTACCTCTATCGGGGCAAAATCCAACTCAGCCGTTGAAGCACTCGTATCCGATGATGCAAGTTGTACTGATTCAGTTTTATTGTCGCAGGCCAGCAAAAAAGCCGAGCTAAATAACAGAATCGCTATCACTTTAGTCCCACTTCTACATTTCGACGTCACTTGTATTCTCCTTGTAAGTTGAAGTTGAAATAGTTACATACTGTTCCTTGGTTCGTTTTCAGCACCTCAAGATCCAGTTCGTACAGTGCTTTTAACCTTTGTGCTGTGACGACCTCTTCTACGGGTCCAGCGCAGTGCACAACGCCTTGCTTCATACCGACAATATAGTCGGAGTAGTTAGCCGCAAAATTGATATCGTGAACCACTAACACTACCGTTCGTTTGTAATCGTCACACAGATGGCGAAGTGCCCGCATGATGCTAACGGCATGTTTCATATCCAGATTGTTGAGCGGTTCATCTAACAATAAATAATCCGTTTGCTGCGCAATCGCCATTGCCAGAAAAGCCATTTGGCGTTGTCCGCCGCTAAGTTCATCAATAAATACATTGGCTAATGACTGTAAAGCTAAAAACGACAGCGCTTCATCAATGGCGCGATGATCTTCCTTTGTGAGTGCCCCTTGGCTATAGGGAAAACGACCAAATGCCACTAACTCCCTGACCGTCAGGCGTAAATTGAGGCTGTTAAACTGACGCATGGTTGCAACTTGCTTGGCATAATCCTTCAAGGGAATATTGTGGATAGCAGTACCTTTGAGTAATACCTCGCCCTGCTGGATATTCAGTAACCGGCCAATCGACATCAGTAAGGTACTTTTGCCAGCACCGTTAGGGCCGATAAGAGAAGTCATCTGATGTTCGGGAAATTGTGCAGTGACATTTTTTAGCACAGGTTTCGCGCCATAAGACTGATATAAGTTATTGACGGTTATCACACTGCGCTCCGAGGTTTAAGAATTAAGACAAAGAAATAGGCGCCACAAAATAGATTAATTAACAGCCCAACACTGGTTTGATAATTAAACAGATGCTCAACGAGCATTTGCGCGATCAGAAAAACCGAGATAGCAACGGCGCATCCTGTTATCAAAGTAAATGAGTGCGACGGATGCCTTGCCAGTGCATAGGCCATGTTCGCGACAAATATCCCCATAAAAGCAGTCGGCCCCACTAAACTGGTTGATATTGCGACCAATACCGCGATAAGACCCAATAGCAGGCGCACCACTTTTTGATAATCAATACCAAGAGAGATAGCTTGCTCCCGCCCCATCAGTAATACATCAAGTACAGCGCGCACTCTCCAAGCGGCAATACACACGGCACTGACAAGCACTAGAGAGATAAGCAATTGCTCTGGTTGAGCGCGGTTGAACGACGCTAAGCTATAGCTCTGGAAAATAGAAAACTCACCGGGACTGATAGAATATTGGATTAACTGAGTAAAACTGCCTAACACCACAGTGAGCACTAAGCCCACAAGCAGTAGGAAGAACACATCATGTCGATCTCCACTAAATAGCCAGCGGTGAATCGCCGTTGAGTAAAGCAACATCACCACGACTGAGACAAAGAAATTGCTGTTAGCGGTGATCAGAATACTGCTGCCCGTCCCTAAGATAAGGATCAACAGAGCCTGCAAAATCAAGTAAACCCCTTCATACCCCATGATAGATGGCGTTAAAATGCGATTTCCGGCTAAGGTCTGAAACAGTATCGAAGAAAACGCAATACAGACACCACCAAGGCAAATAGTGCCCAAACGCACCAATCGATTCGGTATGACATAGTCAAAATCAAAGCCTGAGCCCATCAATAAAAATGTGACTGCCAACATAATAGGCAGCCCCCAGCTCAAAAAACGCCATGCACTGTCTTTCATTTGATTTTCCAAACGATAACTAAAAATATGAGTCCACCTAAACAGCTTGCCGTTAGACCTATAGGAATTTCAAAGGGATACAAAACAAGCCGACCAAGTAAGTCGCAGATAATCAGTAGTGTTGCGCCAGCAAAGGCGATAATAGGCAAGGTACGTTTTAAATTATCGCCGTAACGCATAGCGACAAGATTAGGAATAATCAAACCAATAAATGGAATGCTCCCGACTGTGATAACTGTGGTCGCTATGGTCAGGGAAACCAGCACTAACCCTAAGATAACTAGGTTGAAATAACTCAGGCCTAGTGTGGTAGCTAAGCCTTCGCCCATTCCTACAATGGTAAAGCGCTGTGCATAAAGGTAGGTCAGTATGACTACGGGAAGGATCAGATAGATGATTTCGTAGTTACCCTGCACGATTTTTGAAAAATCACCCAGCATCCATCCCTGCATATTTTGCATCATATTGTTTTGATAAGCATAAAGTTCCGCTATCGCACTGAGTACACTGCCAAACATAATCCCAATAATTGGAATGAGCACCGGACTCTTATACCGAATACCACGAATAATCAGAATAAAAGCTAAGCTCGCAAGCAAGCAAAAAACCAAAGCCCCCAACATTCTGGCGGTGACACCCATACTCGGGGCATGAATGATTGAAATTAATATCCCTAGTTTGGCGGCATCAAGCCCGCCACAAGTAGCAGGTTCAACAAACTTGTTTTGCACAATCTGCTGCAATATCACGCCACAGACTGCGAGCCCGACACCTGAGCAAATCAAGGCAAAGAGCCGCGGCAGACGACTCGCAGATAACACCAACCAGACATCATCCGATAACGTCAGCATCTGCGTCACAGAGGCATACTTTGCGCCTAGCAGCAATGAGGCAAAACAAAGCACAAAAAAGCACGTCAGTGCATAAACCACCTTCACAAACTGATACTTCCTATACGTAATAAATCTTGTACTAATCTGCAGCCGCTATGAAGTTTTCATATCGACGCGCTATGTTTGAGCCTTATCGGATCCCCCAGCCTTTTGGGCATGGGTAACGGCAATCCCCGCTAACACTAAGTCACGTTTTCGCTCCCACCATTTGCGGGCGCCCACCTTCATGATGTCTACCATCGCATTTATCTGCTCAGCTTTATCAGGGAGCTTGGTGGCTTCATCTTCCCAAATTGCGATAATTCGCTCTTTACGTGTCCGACCATCGGCTTCTGGTTTAGTGGTTGACCACCATCCCAAAAAGCACTCCCCCACCATGTCAACTAAGATATCAACGGCAAGCACTGCTTCATCAAGGGAGAAGCCTTTTTGTTGCAGCTTTTCGACCGATTCAGCAAAAGAACGTATACCCGATGACGGCGTAACACTGGCCTGATGGATAGACTCAGCGAGGCCAGGATGACGCTCATAGAGTGCCCAAATGGCATCGGTCAATATGATCAATTCACTCCGCCAATCGGTGGCTGCTGGCGCTCGCCAGTCCAGCTCATTAATTGCAAGCTCAGCAGCAATGGAGATAACGTCATTTCGACCTGCTACGTGATGGTAGAGGGAAGAATGATCGACCTTTAAATGCGCCGCTATAGCTGGGATGGTCGCTTGATCAACCCCAATCTCCAACGCAGCTCTGGCGATAGCCTCACGGGAAATACGGCTAGGTCTGCCTCGCTGGCGTTTTTGAGTCGGTTGATCCGGTACTTGTGTCATATCGATAAGGTTTCCAAGGCAAAAATGCCATTCTAACCGCTCTTGCTACCCGCTGCATGGCAATACCCAATACAGCGGGTAGAAGCTAGCCGCTAAAACTTCGCCCTAACGCCCACGCCTATTTCTCGTGGTTCAAGTAAATATGCATCCACGCCTCCGGTACTTCTGTCAGCCATTTTTGCCACAGGAGCACGTTCATCCAGTAAATTGCGTGCATAAACAAAGGCTTCAAAATATTGATTGATTTGATAGGAAGAATTCAGGTTTACCGTTGTGTAAGACCCCACTCTTAACTCAGGCTCATTGGTATCCGTTGAAAAGTATCCATCCGTATGACGCACATCACCGCTCACTTTAAAGGCGTCTGTGATCGCATAGTCAAACCCAAGATTGAACATATATCCTGGCGCTTTACTAAACTCGTTGCCGACAAACTCCTCGCCACGGTAGTCATTAAATTCACTTATCTCAGTTTCAAGTAAACCCAGCCCACCATATAGGCTAAAACTATCGACCACTTTAAAGTTCCAATCTAATTCAATCCCATAGCTTTGCGCTTCATCGGCATTAATAATGACAGAACCAAAGGGACGTCCATCGAGGTAGTCAGTAACTGAACGTTGTGAATCCTTAAAGCGGGTGTAGAAGAGATTGCTATTTATGATTAAGCGTTGTTCAAGCAGATCGATACGGGTAAAAAGTTCATAGTTCCATGCCGATTCGGCATCAAAGGTATAATATTCGCCGCCGCGGAAGTTAATACCTGTGCCCCCTGGAATGTTACCTTCACTGATCATAGCGCCGACTAAGACGTTATCTGTCAGATCATAGGACAGGGCAACCTTAGGTAATAAAGCCGTAAACGTTTCTTCATATTGATGGCGCACACCTGGGATGTAGCTGGCAATACCATCGTGGCTAATTTCATCAGACTGATAACGAAGAGCGCTGGTGAATGCCCACTTAGGTGAGAAGCGCCATATGACTTCACCGTAGGGGGCAAAACTGGTATGCCTCAGATCGGCGTCGGCATTACCAAATACGTTGTTCAGCTTGTTATTGGTTTTATCATCCCAGTAGAAGACACCGGCAACCCCACTAAACTCTGAACTCTTGTCACCAAAGTTCAGCCTTATATCATTCGAAAAGTTTTCATTATCTCGTTTTGCGATCCCTTGATAAGGTGCTGCGAACCGATAATCAAACTGCCCTTCTGAATACTGCAGTTGGTTATGCAACTTCATCCCATTGTCGAACACATATTCAAGATCAAAAATTCCAACATGATTGCTGACTTCTTGATTGTCCTGAAAAATTGAACGATTTTCTAAGTCATCATAGGGTTCTGATACCACCTCGTTTCTGGGACGTTTAGCCTCAGTGGAGGAATAAGTCAGCATGGCGGAAAAGTTGCTGTATTTTTCGGGTTCCCATAGCAACTTCGCCCGTAGATTTTGGTTTTTAAACTCAAAATCCAAATCATGGGCAGTAAAATCTGGGTTAACGTAATCAACAAAGGTATCTCTAGCACTGTAATCTGCGCTAATTCTTGCGGCAAAGTCATTACTGAGCGCACCGGACGCCATAACCGAAAAACGCTGCTTATTCCGACTGCCATAAAGTGCTTGTGCTGCAAATTCTGGCGTATAAGTGGGGTTATGGGTATGGATCACTACAGCGCCAGCAATACTGTTGGCTCCTTGACTGGTCGTTTGCGGACCACGGTAAACTTCAATAGACGACACATCCCACACGCCTGCGGCACCTAAATCCAGTTCTGCGGGGCTCAGATATTTACCATCAACACTGATAGTTGCCCCAGGCACAGGCTTAGATAAGTAGGCATTACCCGCTGCAACAGGCCCTTTAGTATCTGTTCCGCGGATAATGGGCGCATCGGTATTTCCGGCATAAATTAAGTTTGGCGTACCGCCGAGAATTTCAGAAATCGTTGATTGGTCGGCATTTTTCCTCAACTGTTCTTCAGTGATCACTGTCACTGAGCTAGCCGTTTCCTTCAGCGTGCGCTCGATTTTCTGACCGTAAACTGTGATGACTTCAATATTTCCCGCTGCATCTTGTTGCTTGGATTGCTTATCCGGAGCAGTTCCACTGTCAGCAATAGTTGAGCCGGAAATAGCGCTAAGCCCCAGCGCAAGAGAACCGATAACCCACTTTGATTGTGGGTAAAACTTACCAAATCGGGGCATGTGTAATAACTCCTTATACGAAAGATTTGTTGCCAATGAGAATAGTTATCAATTATATTATCGCCGTTCAAAACATTTATCAACACTTTGTTGATAAATAAAAATGACCGCTTAATATGGTCGCCATCTCATGGCGGTTCAATTTTTATGAAACAAGGAATTTGGCTCGTGGATGTTCATTTGCCCATAAACTCTGGCACTCAGACTATTTTTTACTCTGCAATATCAAGACTTCATCGCTTCATTGGCCTTGTGTTAATCACACTTTCCAGATCGAAGCCCAGCCTGTTCCACTTCGATTTTTTAGGTGAACATTAAAATGCAGCGACTTTTCAGTCCCACTTCAACATTAGCCTTCGCCCTACGTCCGGCGATTCCCGCACTCACTTTCGGAACATTACTAGCGGCTGGTACCGGCGTGATGGCACTAAGTGCACTCTGGTGCGTAATACAGCTTATTGCTGGACATCATTCATTTTGGTTAGCGGGTGCGCTCATATTTTGGATATTGTCGGCACTGCTTTCTGGTAGCGCCTCTTGGATTAATCACAATGCTGAGGCGCAATTTTCTGGAAGATTAAGGCGTCAGGTTGCAGCGCATCTTGTCAGGCTGCCACCAAGTACTTTGGCAAAATATAAGGGCGAAAAGTTAAAGCGATTAATGGTCGATGACATAGCGTCATTGCATCATATGATCGCGCATTTACCCTCTGAGCTAGCGACCTTTATTATTGTCCCTGCCATCACTATCGGCTTGCTGATCTTAAGCGCGGGCTTAGTGGCATTACTTGCCCTTATCCCAGGTCTAGTCGCAGCGCTTTTCTATTTGGTGGTGATCCCAAGGCTTGCAGCAAAACAGGGGGAAGCACGAGTCAATGTGATGGGAAATATCACTGCAGCAGTAGATGACTACGCCCGTGGTGCGCCTGTATTTCGCATTTATGGCGCACAAACTGGTGCTATGGCCGATTACCAAAAGGCAACGACACATTTTATTGGGGATATTCTTGAGCGGGTAAGCAAGGTATCCACTTCAGTCGCCGTGGCCACATCACTACTACAGGCTGTCTGTACTTTTGCCATTGTCTATGCCATCGGGTATGAATGGCCCCCTGAAAACCTTGCTGCAGCCTTGTTCTTCAGTCTGGCCATAGTCACGCCAGCCCTAAAGCTCGGGCATGGGCTTGATTATCTTGCCACGGGTCGCGCTGCCGCTCAGCGGCTAACGGATTTTCTTGAGCAATCGAGAGTTCCTGTTGGTAACGGCAATATTGAGCTTAATACACCTATGCCGCTCACCCTCACGAATGTTGTGCCTTCACTGTCTACAAGCAATCAATCTGTGCCCATTAACTATCAATTTAGATCTGACAGAGTGACGGCAGTTACAGGGATCAGTGGTGTTGGCAAATCCACATTACTGCGCTTATTAGCTGGCATGGAGCCGCTACATGCCGGAGATATTCGACTCGCTGGTATGGCACTCAAAGAGATGGATGAAGCCTCGATTAATCGCGCGATCATGCTATTACCGCAAAGTGCGGGACTACTGGCAACCTCCATCGCCGACAATCTCGCGCTCACCGCACCTTGTGCCACGGATGACGATTACTTAGCAGCATTACACTGCGCGCAATTGGATAAATCCTTAACTACTCATGCAAGCACACTGTCTGGCGGTGAAATACAGCGCGTCAACCTTGCCCGTGTGTTTCTTTCACCCGCTAGGGTGATATTGCTTGATGAACCCACATCGGCCCTAGACAGCGAAACGGCGTTTAACGTGTTCACAGCACTACGCCATCACGCAAAAACAAACCACAAAACGATTGTGATGGTCACCCATGACTTAACGCTTGCCGAGCTGGCGGATGACAAGCTCGCACTCAAACATCATCACAGGGAAGGAGAAGGCCAATGATAAATCGTCCCCAAGATTACGCAGCCATAAAGCACTTAATACCTGTTGCCTGCGGTTGGGCTGTGGCGGCCATATTGGAAGCGGCATGCTACATTCAACTGGCTTTAGCCATGACTCAGCAGCAATCACCGCAAAAACTGCTATCGATTGCCGCAATAACCATACTCACCACAATACTGGCTTCGCGTTCAGGTTTTTGGGCTGGCGCAAGGCTGGCCAATGCGCTCTACAGTGCATTAGGCACGACCATGCAACAAGCTAAACTCTCTTGGTTTACACCGAGTGTCAGGACACTACTCATAGAAACTGTCTCTCGGAGCATTCCTGGCTTTATGAGTATTCCGGCACATCAATTTCAGGTATTTATTAATGCACCGCTTATTCCGCTCTGCATTACCTTTGGCATAGGATTGATCGGTGGCATACCACTGGTACTGATGTTGGCTAGCTTGTTGCTCGTGTCATTTGTGATTCAGAGTATGGTGCAACGAGCCCTTGCCCGCGCAGATATGGACCGAAACAACACTGAATTAGCAGCAGATCAGTCAACCCTTGAACTGATCGACCACTTAGAGTTACTGCGCACAGCAGCAGGATATAGCGGCGCAACAACACGGGTGGAGCAAAACTGGCAAACACAAGAAATCGCACTGGAACGAACTAATCGCGCCGCAGCTATAGCAACATTACTGTCGGCTATCGCCAGCTTTTTACCTATTGCAGGCATGGCACTCTATCTGGTGCTATCCGGTATAAACAATACGACAATGCTGCTCGCTGTTTTGATGTTGACCATGCGCGCGGCGGCGCCACTTGAAACTCTCGCCGTGGCGGCAATAAGCATTAATGATCAGTTAGCGGCTATTAAACACTATCGACAAGCGACTCATGCGCCAACGCTCAAAGAGCCAAGCCAAGCGCAACAAAAGACACCGAACAATCATACAATCGAATTGAATAACGTAACATTTCCCCCTGCGGTGCAAAATATCAATGCCACTATCGAGCCAGGTGAACGCGTGCTGATTTGTGGCCCGAGCGGTTCAGGTAAAACCAGCTTACTTAAGTTATTGATGCGCTTTGATGATCCCACTCTAGGCCTGATCACTTTGGGCAAGGTGTCACTCACGTCAATCCCCGCCGCTGAACTTGCCCGCTTTTTCGCCTATGTGCCACAGGATCCACTCATCTTTACCGGCACCATTGCCAGTAACATTCGTATTGGTAACCCTGATGCCGACGATCAAGCCGTAGATAAAACGGCACGTCAAATGGCCTTGGATGAAGTATTAGACAGATCAGAACTGGGCATTTACCAAGAAGTCGGCCTGCAAGGCGCAGGGTTATCGGGAGGGGAACGCCAAAGGCTTGCCTTAGCACGCGCGCTTATCAAAAATGCGCCGATTCTGATAATGGATGAGGCCACCTCGGCATTGGATGAGGAGACAGAAAAGCACGTAGCCAAGGCTATTTGCGAACAGAGTTGTACATTGGTTTTAGTTTCGCACCGAAACCAATCACTTTGGCAGCCAACCAAGATAATAGAATTTCATCCATCATTTTCCTCAAAGTAAGATCGGCTTTCTGCGCATTAAAAAACTGAATTACAGATATCTGACACAGATTACAGTGATTAATTTGTCGTTACAGACCAACATCTCAATGAGTTATGTACTGCAGCCGAAATGACATGAATCATTTCGACTGCAGTTATTGCTCGTGCAAAGGAAGATGAGCATTGCTGTAGAACCGACCAAGCCTTGTTGGCATAACGCTCACTGAATCAAAGCATAAATACTCGAGCTTCCTCTCGTTTTTGAGCTTTAAAATCCCTCAAATTATCAGCTACCCGTTAATAAACTAGTAACCATATTTTGCGACAGGGTGCCAATTTTTATTAACATCCTCTTCAATAAACTTTTGTTTTTCTTTGATTAAATCCGATTCAATTAACCCTATCGCTTGATGGGCTTTTTCCTTAGTACTGATATCTGGATAGCTAACTTGAGTAACGTTAAGTTGCTTCAATATTCCAGCGAGCAGATGACGTGCTTCGTTCGCTTGTTCGATGGCTTTATCTAAAAGCTGCTTACCTTCTTGTGGATTATGTGCATACAAACCATGTGAAGACATGGCAAAGTCCCAGCGCCACTGACTGTGTCGTATCGCCATAATTGGCTCATTCATATTCTCCCATTTAGCACCTGCATCCCATGCCGCTTTGGCTTCATAGTGGGCTTTGACGAGCAGAGCTTCAACTTCGCGAGCTTTGGTCTCAATCGTTAATTTATTGTCCGCGAGCTTGGTTTCAATTTTGGTTTTACTGCTATGGCAGCCACTGCAACTGTTATCAAAATGCGGTAAGGCTTTATCAACTTTATGGCTAGTAAATTCAACACCTTTTGCATCCTGCTGGGTAGGCATATGGCAGGTAATGCAAGTGACACCGACTTCGGCATGTTTACTGCGACTCCAGTGTTCAAACTCAGGATGACGTGCTTTGAGTATGGGCGTTTTCGAAAGAGGATGGATCCATTCGAAGAAGCGGCGAGTGTCATAATATTTTTCAATATCATCGGCGGTGCTGCCAAAAATCCAAGGAATATTTACAACATTACTTTTTTCCGGACGGAAATAGTAAGTGACATGACATTGACCACATACCTGCGCACCTTGCATATTGGTATCTTGTTTATCGAATGGCAGGTGAATTTTAGCCATAGCCTCTTGGGCATGAGGACGAGGTAAAGTTAACTTATTAGTGCCAGATTCATGGCAATCACTGCAATACACTACGCTTTGGATCTCTTTGCCCAGATCGGTAAAGTTTTTAGCGGAGTATCCTTCAAATCCCAGTTGTTCAATCAATCTAGGGGCATCCGGTGTCTTGCAGGTCCAACAACTGGCGGATAATCCTTTCTCTCCTGCTTTAGGGGGGACACCCGTACGTAAAGTATGCGTCACATCAGCAACGGCAAAATGGTGTCCACGTGGGCTATGGTACTCTTTGGCATAGGAAGATCCTGCCCAGAGTATGATGCTGGCGGGATAATTGGCGAGCATATCCTCGCGTTCAACTTGTTCAGAGGTGGCTTGCCAAGATTGATATTGGTTAGGATATTTTTGTTGATTGCTAGTATCGGAAGCCGCTACAGATGTACATATAGTTATGACGAGCAAGCAAATCATTTTTAGCAATGTAACTGTTTTTAAATAAATTTTCACTTTGTATCCTTTTGTCCTAACATCAATATTAACCTGGGCGCCCATCGATACGGGGGCGAGAGAGTATCGGCAAGTAATGCCATACAAACAGTGCAAATGCGATAAACCAGCAACTGCCAGCCAACCATAACCAGACTTGGGTGTGGGCCGGAAACCAGATGGGCATCAGTGCCCTGAGCAGTGCCGCTAACGGTAGGCAAATAAATGCCAAGATCATCTTAGGGCCCTCATAAATATTTCGACTTGTGTGCCCGAGTGACACTCTGGATATCATCGAAAGACACAGGGTAGCCATACAACCAATAGCAAATAGGTGAAGCAAACTGCGATAGGCATATTCATTATCGAGATACCAACTCATGGCTAACAGGCTGAGTGGCAACATTAAATAGGCAAGATGCAAGGACCACAGCATAGGTTCTTTCAGTGTTTTATGGGGTAACCAGCGTGCAAATCGGACCAGCTGCAAGAGCCCCGCAATGAGCAGTAAGCCTCGCTCGACTTCCAGAGGTATAAGGTGGATGAGTGATTGAATGACGAGCAAGATCATCGTCAGGATCAGCGGGTATTCAATCCAAGTTAAGGGATCTGGTTTAGTGGCCTTAATGCGCATCGCGGTAAAAAATGGAATCACACGCCCACCGACTATTGTGATAAGTAAGGCTAACCACCATAACATCGCCTGCCAGATCTGGTTGGCAAGAATAAAGTCGCGTTCAAATAAAGCGTAATAGCTGACATTGTTAATCACGAGTGCGGCAAACAACATGATCGGAAAACCAATATTGCGCCATTGCTTCACCTTATAAATGCAGCGCCATAAAGTAAGGCTTGCCATACCAAGGAACAATGAATCAAACAAGGCAGGCAAAATGAGCGGAACTTGCATTGGGAGTAAGAGTAATAATCGTGCCAGTAACCAGCAGCTAAAGGTCAATGCGAGTGGCCATCCCTTTAATGTGGGTTGGTTGGTCCAATTTTGAACGGCTGTCAGCAAAAATCCACACACAATTGCCATAGCGAAACCGAACAACATTTCATGTGGATGCCACCATAGCGGCAATATTTGACTCCAAAAGGATGTAGGGAAAAAGCTATATTGGGGAGTAAACCAAGTTAATAGCCACAAAGGGATATATAGCTCAGCTAATATTGCTCCCCCAAGGAAAAAAGGTCTAAAGCCTAAGCGCCATAACGCGTGAGTACGTTCGGTTTGTGTAGGATCATCAATATTTAGCATAGTTGTTAGCCGAGTAGCAGAACGATGATGAACACACTTAAGATGCATTCAATATGACCCTTATATTGTGCTGTTATGACCTTCAATTCAAACTAAATCTTAGATTTTGGAACTAAGATCCCAAAGATGAACAAAAAATAAAGTGTCGTGGAATACTCATTTCTGACGGCTAATAGGCTTGATCAATGTACTACGGGCTCATGACGGACAAAGGTTCAATGCAGACTTTTACACAGGTAACGGCACAAACAGTCACACGTTGGTAAATTTTAGATGGGAGAAATACCGTTTTGATTTAAATAACCGTGGCTTTGATTGGCCTATCTTATTTCGAACACAGCCAAGACTTTGATAGCACAGGCAGCTCAATTCATAACGGCGATAACAGTTGCAGATGATTATGTGGTAACTCGCTTTAGCATCGATTATCAGGCTAGAAACTGGCGGATTAGTGACTTCGCCAACAACCTATTTGATTAACAAGCATTGACAGTAAATAGCCTATAAGTCGCAGTTATGTGGAGGGTTACGACAAAAAAATGGAAATAGTACCGACAATGGGTAGCGTTAAAAAATGGCGAGTTATTCAATCCAAGCAAAATCATTTTTTACGCTTTATGCTACACAAAATAAAACGGCTCGCATATTTCTATGCAAGCCGTTGTTTTATTTGGCAGGGGTGGCAGGACTCGAACCCGCAACCATCGGTTTTGGAGACCGCTGTTCTACCAATTGGAACTACACCCCTGTTGACGTGGGGCATTATGCTAAAAGCACTTCCAAAGGTAAAGTACTTTTTATGGCAAAACTCATTAACTGAAGGTTTTTCAAACAAGTTAGGCTATTGCTGTTGATTTAACTGCCACTGAGATTAAAAAGCCATCGCATATTAGCTTAATGGCGTAGTAGATACTTAGTTTAAAGCCCATAGATTAAAGGTAACTAGACTAAATGATCCCACAACAAATCAGTTTGATGACGTCGAATAAGTGTGCCGTTTCGGCCATTTTGAGGTGCTTAAGGGTTAAAGACGCGCATTTATCGAAAAAAGATCTGAGTTCGATTTATAAAATCGGCGTTTTATAGTATAAGCATCGTCAATTTCATACACAGCTCGACGGAACCACTCATGTCTGACAAATTTTTCTTCAAGGGTCGTAAAACCCCCAAGCCGAAGCACGAAAGCTATGGCTACAACACTAAGCGTGCCGCTAAACCGGGTACAGAAGCATTACCATTACAATTAATTGTTGCCGACGAAGCGCGTAAACTCGAAGTTGCCGCGATTGTTGCCGAACACCAGCTGTTCGCCAATATCGAAGTCAATGCCGACGTCGCTGAAGATATTGTTGAATTAGACGGTTTATTAAATAAGCCTAAGACCACGACTTTCGAGAAAAAACCGAATCGTAACGAGCCTTGCGCTTGTGGTAGCGGTCAAAAATTCAAGAAGTGCTGCGGCAAGTAAGCGCTTTCATCAGCGTGATATAGATAGGGACTTTTGCTGTAACGCTTTTGTGCGTCGGGAATCGCCCCTTTTCTCCCCCCTCTTTTTAGTTTCTCTCCCCAAAGCCAATTAATCTTCCAACTTTGAGATAAAAATCCGCTGCAAATCGTTATTCCATAGCTGAATAATTTTGCGGGTCTTTTCTTTATTCCAAAAACATTTCCCAAATAAAATTAAACCAGCGCCTTCAAAGCAGCGTTTATCTTCTATTTCAAATTGCGCTAATAATGGTTGCTTTATCCCATCGATAGGAATGCCGATATCTTTACTGTCGGCGGGGTTAAGCCAGCTCATCGTCGGGTCAGTGTGGGATATCGTGCCCCAATACATGTGGGGTTTATTGTCGCTTGGGTCCGCATCGGCAAAATTGACAAACAGGTTCTTCGCCCGCCAACGGTATTTTCGCTCAGCGTCTGTGTATACCCAGAGATCCGATTTCGCCAAATCTGTGCCGCGCAATAAACTGTGGAGTAACTTTTCGAGCCCTTGGCTGGGCACTCGTTTTTCAGTGGTATGTTCAGCGGTGTTAACTTGGTAGCCTGTTTTCGACTCTTGTATTCGATCATCCACTGACGATGCAATAGACACTTTCGATGGCTCAGGCATAGAGGACAATTTAGGCGTTGGCTCAGTCTTGCTGGTTAATACCTGTGCAGTCGAAACTTTGTTTGCAGGTGAATGGCGACGAGGTTTACGGCTAAAGTCGATCATTAAGGCATCGGCGTCCACCAGCTGTTGCTGCACTTCAATGGCATCTTGCTCCTCACGGGACTTTTGTGCTGAAGGTTTAAATTCAATGCAATCGGCTTGGTGATATCGCGAGCCAAAACAAGCGGCTTTACCGTCTTTTGAGGATTTACGGAAATATGCTTTACCACCGCAGGCGGGGCAAATTAACCATTGCCGCAAACGCTCGATATCCTCATCGGGTAATTGTTGAAACTTAAAAACACTATAAGTCGTTCTCGCAATTAAATGATCCTCTGTTTCGAGTTCACAAATAGCATCTAACATAGTGTTGTCCTTTATTTTCGACTGCTGGCAATACCGCTATCTATGCCCAAGCATTAATCCCAAAAGTGATAACACTTAACAGAAGCAACATGCCAAGTACGCGGTAAATCAAACCTAAAGTACTGGTGCCTTGCGAGCTCGCATCCGAATGTAATGGCATGATTTTAACTTTTGCGGCATCTTGGGTTTTATGTTTCATTCTGCATCCTTAAAATATTTCGCCAATGGCACTATCAAACTTGAAGGAATTAATAATGCGGCTTTTGCGGCACTTGATGCATGATAAAAGGGTGTCAGTTGAGTGATTAGCGCGTTGAAGCATTTGAGTGCGGCCAAAACATCGGCGGCGGCATAATGAATTTGCGCACTGGATAAAGGCACGTGCTGCCAATTCGATAAGGTGACTTTTTTAGGTTTGTCGATACGTACACCCAAAAGCGCCGCAACTAATTGGCGCGTCCCCATTTCCTTCTCCGCTCCAAGTTGAGCCAGTGCCCAATTTAAATCTAATGTTGAGGCGACATTAATGCCCCATTGCCGCCTGAGAGCGTGTGCATCACTGCGTAAACCAACCCCGACTTTGAGTATGGTTTCATCTTCTAATAAGGCTTTTAACTGGGTGAATTGCTCACCCAAAATGGCATGCTGAAATAAATAACAGGTATCCACTGTCGCGATTTGAATAAGACTCAAGGGATGTTGCACGCCGCGCTCAAAGCTTGCACGGGTTTCAGTATCAAAACCTAAGACTTGCTCAGCCTGTAATAGTGCTAATACTGCATTAAACTCCGACGGCTCAACTACCTCGATGCGGACATGTTGAAATTCAAAAGCAGCTAACGCTGCAAGTTCAATATCATCAATACGTGTAGTCAAAGCGATACGTTGCTGCAGCCACAAATATGCCCACTGACGCTGCGCTTGAAGCTGAGTTTTAGCTTTAATCGCATTTTCAGCCTCGGCCGATACCCGCTCACTTTTCAGCGGCTCGGTCGAGGCATTGAGGTTATCAAGATAAGCCGTGCCAGCAGCATCCATTGCCGCCATTAACCCATCGGCATCTTTGCCAAACTCTTTACGTAACCAAGCCAGCTTACTCGGGGAGACACAGTACTTCATTAACTTCATTGTGCTCATCCTTGATGGTTGATGCGCGCAGCTAGTTAACTACGCAATTTCTGTATTCCTGTCATCGCAATAAGTGCAACAGCGCCAGCAACGACACCAAATAAGCCATTAAGAATACTTGGCGTCAGCACAGCAAACACAGGTCCAACAACACCAATGGCAGCAACCGCTTGTTCAGCATGGTGGATTTGCTCGCCGACTAGGTGTAGGCCATGAGTTAAAATCCCACCACCCACCATAAACATGGCTGCCGTGCCAATAATCGTTAAACTTTTCATTAATACGGGAGCTGCGCTCAATAAACCAAAACCTAATTTACGGTTCATTTGAGTTAATACAGAGGCGCCTTCACGTTGACTCAAGTACAAACCCGCATCATCCATTTTCACAATTGCCGCCACTAAGCCATACACGCCTATGGTCATGACTATCCCAATGACAGCTAACGTAAAAAACTGTGTCGATAGGGATTTGTCCGCCACGATACCAAGGGTAATGGCAATAATTTCCGCCGATAACACAAAGTCGGTACGAATCGCCCCTTTGACTTTTTCGGCCTCGTAGGCGGCGAAATCTTTAATCTCAGGTAACTCATTCTCTACTTGGGTTTCGTGTTGTTGCTGGCCTTTTCTATGGCTATAGCTGTGATGCAGTTTTTCAAACCCTTCGTAGCATAAAAACAGTCCACCAAACATTAATAAAGGGGTGACAGCCCAGGGAATAAAAGCGCTGATAAGCATTGCTGCTGGCACTAAAATCAACTTATTACGGAATGATCCCTTGGCCACCGCCCACACGACGGGTAATTCACGATCGGCGCTTACGCCCGTCACTTGCTGGGCATTGAGGGCTAAATCATCCCCCAATACACCCGCTGTTTTCTTTGCCGCCACTTTACTCATTACCGCTACGTCATCCAAAATCGATGCGATATCGTCGAGTAAGGTTAATAAACTCGCGCCTGCCATGCTAAATCCCTCTACAAATCATCTATAAACCATTCTGCTTTTGCCATAGTAGCTTAGTTAGATTAGTTGCGTATAGCGAAATGCTTTCCAACTTAACTGCTTAAGTTACTTACGTTATTGGGACTGCTTGCTAATGTGAAAATGCCAGCAATCTAGATCACACCCACGGTGGAATTGCGCCACATTATTTATCGGAAAAGAGTATACTAAGCCCAGAATTTTTACTCATTTGCCGTTACAGGATGTCAACATGACTCAAGATGAAATGAAAAAAGCTGCCGGTTGGGCCGCACTTAAGTACGTTGAAAAAGACAGCATTGTTGGTGTTGGTACGGGTTCGACTGTGAATCACTTTATCGATGCACTGGCGACCATGAAAGCCGATATCGAAGGTGCAGTCTCTAGCTCTGAGGCATCAACTCAGAAAATGAAAGCGCTGGGTATTCCCGTTTATGACTTAAACAGCGTCGATCGTTTATCTGTCTATGTGGACGGAGCCGATGAAATCAACGACCGTATGGATATGATTAAAGGCGGCGGCGCTGCATTAACTCGCGAGAAAATTGTCGCGGCAGTGGCTGAGAAGTTTATCTGTATCGTGGATAACACTAAGCAAGTCGACATACTAGGCGAATTTCCACTACCCGTAGAAGTCATTCCGATGGCACGATCTTATGTGGCGCGTCAACTCGTTAAACTTGGCGGCGATCCTGTGTACCGTGAAGGCGTTGTGACCGATAACGGCAACGTGATCCTCGATGTATACAATCTTAAGATCCTTAATCCAAAAGAATTAGAAAGTCAGATCAATGAGATAGTCGGTGTAGTGACTAACGGTCTGTTTGCCAAACGCGGTGCGGATGTGTTACTCGTTGGCACCCCTGATGGCGTAAAAACCTTTACCGCCAAATAAGTTCTGCGTTTAAAGAATCCATCGCAGTCACAAGGCTGCTGATTGTAAAAATGCACAGTAAAAAATACGCTGTAAAAATGCCAGCCACTTTTTCAAAGGGCTGGCATTTTTTATGGTTCTTTTTATAGCTCTTTTTTATAGTTCAATGTTATCTGACTCAGCTGCCCATCGCAGACAGCTTATATCAAACGCTTGGCTTACCAAGCTCTGGCGACTAGACCTTTTAAGTAGAATCCTTCTGGGAAGGCGCTACCGATAGGGTGATCGCTCGCTTGGCTTAAGCGTTCAATAAACTGGATTTCACGTTTCGCATCGAGCGCGGCATCGGCCACGATTTTTTGGAACAGATCCGCAGGCATTAATCCTGAGCAAGAGAAGGTCAATAACACGCCTCCCGGATTCAATAACTGCAATGCAATCATGTTGATGTCTTTATAACCACGGCAAGCCCCGTTTAACTGCGCCTTGTTATCGGCAAACTTAGGCGGGTCGAGCACAATCACATCAAAGGTCTTGCCTTCATCACGGTACTGGCGCAGCAACTTGAACACATCGGCTTCGTTGTAATGCACATTGTCATCACTCAAACCGTTCACTTGCATATTGAGGCGCGCTGTCGCCAAGGCTAAAGAAGACACATCGACGTTTTCAATACTGGCAGCGCCTGCTTTCGCAGCGTACAGACCAAAAGTCCCCGTGTAGCAAAAACAGTTCAATACCGATTTATCTTTGACAAAACGGGCGGCAATCGCGCGGTTATCACGTTGATCGAGATAGAAACCTGTCTTATGGCCTTTAATCACATCGACGGCGATCTTGATGCCGTTTTCTTCGATAATCACTGGCATTTCTGGCAGAGTGCCATGCAGTAAACCGGTAACTGGCAGCAGGCCTTCTTTCTTACGGGAATCCACATCGGAACGCTCATAAATAGCGCAATCAGGATATTGCTCAGCCAATAGCTCGACTAAGGTATCGCGCCATAAATCAGCACCTGTGCTCAGTAACTGGCACACCAACACATTGGCATATCTGTCGATGGTGATCCCAGGTAAACCATCGGACTCAGCAGCCACTAAACGGTAACCCGTTAAGCCTTGCTCGCGGATTAAATCGTTACGGCCGATTTGCGCCCGCTGTAAACGTCTGGCAAAAAACGCGCGATCAATTTCTTCTTCGCGATTGAAAGTCCAAATCCGCACTTGAATTTGCGACTCAGGCGACCAAGCACCACGACCTAACCAATGACCATCATGCGCGACCACATCGACTGTCTCACCCGCTTCAGGTTTTCCCTTAATGTTATGAATAGCATTGGAAAATACCCAAGGATGGCGACGCTCGAGTGACTTCTCGCGGCCGGGTTTAAGTTTGATTCTGATAGCCATAGTTGCCTTTAAAAATAGGGCCGCCACTAAAAAAGGGCTGCTGTCTAAAAATGGGAAACGGATGATATACCCAATGCCACCTAAGTGCGAGTACCGAACACGCCGCAGCGCTTATTTTCCATCATCCACGGGTGGCCGATCATACCTTATTTTAACGGTTAATTCTGAATGATATTCATGCGAAATGATGTTGGAATGGTTAATGAAACAACGATAACAAAACCGTAGCGAGAAGATGTCTGCGCGATAAAGACAACTGACATGATTGAAATAAAACGAATTAATCAGTAAACACGAGAACTTAGCTACGTAGCGCTAACTCAACAATGACGGGCGCATGGTCAGTACTGTAGGCGTCGCGTTCATATTCAGGTCTGACTAAGTGTCTATCGCAGGTCTGATAATCTACGACTTGCGCTAAACTGCGGCCATTGCTCGCATCAAACTCACTCGAAAGCAAAATATAATCCAGCACTGAACCTTTAGGACCATAGTAATGGGTCGCCGCTCTGTGTTCCCTATGGTAAGCGGTATTGCCAGTCAAACTGTCCCTCAAGTTCGCTTCAATAAATAACTCATAGGCATCCTTAAGTTGATACTGAGCAAACACCGCCGCTAATGCAGCATCCGATAAATGCCCAAGGCCAGCGGCTTTAATGTCATTACTGTGGATACTCTCGCCCTGTATCGTTAACGCATCTAAGGCGCCCATTGTCAGACTGTCATTAAAGTCTCCCATCACGATAACGGGATGTTTAGATTCTTGCCTGCGTACCAATATGCCATTGAATAATAATGCTGCTTCTGCGCCACGCTGCATGGTAGATGCCCAGCGGCCTAAGGCTTGCTCTGTCAGTAATTGGGTTTCTGAATGCAGTTTCATGCTCGCTGCGGGCGCTAAATTATCTAAACTAAGTGGCTGATGTCCGAGAGGTTGATGTTCAAATAGCTTAGGTTCAAGTGCTAATCCGGCGCGTTTTGACTTAAAGTGCACCACATAATAGTCACACTTGCCGATGTGTGGCACTTCAACGGTTGCGCGCAGCACCTTACGGCTAAAGGCAAATTCACTCGATAATCCCATGGCTGCCACTAAACGCACATCAGGTTCGACACTGCTGATTTCCACTATGGGATACCGGGAGGCAAGCGCGACCACAGGGCTGCGATAAATGTAATCACTGATAAGAGTTGGCTCATCAACGACCGCAAAATACCCTAGACCTTGCTCGCGAGCGATTCGTTTGAGCGGTTCAGGGCTAAACACTTCTTGAAATCCCACAATATCGGGCTGGCGATGTGCGAGAAACTCACTCAACCACTGACACTTTTTCTGCCATTGCCCATGGCTATAGATATTTTCAAAATCATAGTAAGCCAAAGGCGGCTCAATAAAGTTAAACAGATTGATACTGGCGATCTTGATATTCGCGGTGCATTTATGATCGATAGGTGCAGCCATTGATTCCAACTCATCGATATTGTGTGCCACAGCTTAATACCCCCAAAATCTGAATACAGCAAACTATCTTAATCTGACTTAATCTGACTTAATCTGACTTAATCTGAGTGAGCACAATGACTCACCGCAGGCACGACAAGGGTATACCCGAAGTGCACTAATGCCAAATCCCCATTATGGATAAAGTGCTAACTCATCTCTGGCGACTCAAATACAGCTTACTGAAATAAGTCATACCGTTAAAAACCACAATTCAATATCAGAGTTAAATCCGACAACAAAAATTAACCGCTACCATCCAAAAAACAAACAATCACACAGCAATGATTGGCACGCAAATCCACCAGCACTCCCAACAAAATCACGCAAGCCCAAGAATGATCATAAAACTAACTTTTACTTAAAGTGTAAATTCAAACAAAAACATATGTAATAACATGTGCGGTTGACTTTACATTTCAGTCCCTTAGAATGTGGCGACTTTAATCATTGCGGAGACCCACTGTGGGCACACACATAAGCGACAGTAGATGCCCTGTCCAAAAGACAGGATTTAACGCCTAGCACTAGCCCGCAATATTTGCTGCTACCTGCTAAGCAGGGTAGTAGTGTGAACCATTCTTCACTCAGCCTCCCCCAAAATATCAATCACAGACAATAAGCCTGAGCCTATGGCTGCGCTTTAGCAATTCCAGCATTTTGCTGGGGTTCAGTTATGTGTATTTATTGCATCTCAAAGCAAGTTTTTTGCCTCAGTGGACTTCGTTTTCTCTATGGATTTACATCTATGGGTTTACATCTGAGGAGCCTAAATATGGCTTACATAAACAACACATCAATTTTGCGATCTTTATCCTGCGCAAGTATCAGCTTGTACTACAGCATGAGTGCGGCGGCATCCCATCTCGAAGTGGATGATCCTGCCCTCGCAGAGCGCTGTGAATTAGAAATGGGCTGGCAACAACCTAGGTCGGATCATGCTCGTCCACAATTAAACGCGGCCACGACTTGCAGCCGCAATCAATGGGAATGGCATTTAGGATTAGCGTCCAATGCCAATGACGATAATCGTGGGGAGCAAGCTGAAGTCGGCATTAAGCTGCCGCTCAACGTAAACTCCCTCTCAGATCCAGAGCAGCAACAGGATGATTGGCACAGCGCACTGGTAATCAACTTGCAGAAAAACCTCGATGCCAGTAACGAATTAGCCACCGAAGTCTTCGGCATTTTTGGCAAAACCTTAGGCGATTCTGATGTCAGTCTCTATGCCAATTTAGGTTTTACCCATGAATTTAATCAATCAACCCAATTACTTGTGGGTATCGCGGCAGCGTATGAACTCAGTAGTCACCATCGCGTGATAGCCGAGATTTATCAAAAAGAATTGAGCGAGACTACCTATCAGTTCGCTTATCAACACACACCGCAACAACAGCTACAGCTGGAATTGAGCTTAGGCAATGCCCTTCGTGGCAACGCGCTGCAACTTGGCGCAGACATCACTTTTTACTTTGGTCACTAGATCGTTGAGAGAATGAACTATGAACATGAATAACAGCACAAACAACACTAAAAAAATCATCCATAACCTGCAAATGATTATCGAGCAACGCAGTGCCAGCGCCATGGCTGAATTAGCCGAAAAACGCCACCCTGCCGATATTGCAGCCGTATTTAACGTCTTTAATCAAGCTCAACAAGTCCTATTATTGCAACTGGCCTCACCTAAGGTTTGCGCCAATTTGTTTCGCTATCTGACCGATGAATTGCAAGCCAGCTTAGTACAGCAATTAGATAAAACCACGCTATCTGCGCTACTGGTTCACATGGCAGCAGATGAACGTGCCGACCTCTATAATCTGCTCGATGAAACCCAGCAAGCGGCGATTTTACCTGCGCTAGCATTGGCCAAACGGGAAGATATGCGCACCCTCGCCGCCTATGATAAAGCTAAAGTCGGCGCGGTCATGACCTCGGATTACACATTACTGAATAGCCGCCATACTGCGGCAGAAGCCATCGCTACCCTACGTACTGAAGCGGCAGATAAAGAAACGATTTATCAAACCTATGTGGTGGATATGTTAGGCCGCTTAATAGGAACTGTATCTTTAAGGCAGCTATTGCTGGCGCAGCCGCACGAGCGAGTGGTCGACTTTATGAAACCCGATCCTGTCGCGCTCGATGCCAATGCCTTTCGCGAAGAAGCGGTGCAGATGATCGCCCATTACGACTTAATGGCGCTGCCAGTAGTCAATGGCAAAGGTCAGCTCGTCGGTATCGTCACCTATGATGATGCTATGGATATCGCCAGCTCACAGGCGGATCTTGAGTTCACAAAAACTGCGGCCATCGGCAATATTGACCATAACCTCAAGACAGCCAGCATAGGCTTACTTTACCGTAAGCGCGTGGTTTGGCTGGTAATCTTGGTTTTTGGTAATATTTTCTCGGGAGCGGGGATCGCCTTCTTCGAAGACACCATTGCCAGTTATGTCTCTTTAGTCTTCTTCCTACCACTACTTATCGATAGCGGTGGTAATGCAGGCTCGCAATCAGCCACCTTAATGGTACGCGGTCTAGCCACTGGAGAAGTTAAAATCAAAGACTGGTTATCTATGCTAGGGCGTGAATTATTTGTCGCCGGATTATTAGGAGCCAGCATGGCAGCGGCAGTGTCCTTGCTAGGCTTTTGGCGCGGCGGACCTGAAATCGCACTGGTTGTGGCACTCACAATGCAAATTGTGGTGATTATTGGCAGCTTGATTGGTATGTCTCTGCCTTTCTTACTGAGCAAATTAAAGATGGATCCTGCGGCCGCGAGCGCGCCACTCATCACCTCCATCGCCGATATCATAGGTGTAATCGTGTACTTCAGTATCGCCACTATGGTGCTCGACTTACCAATGCCATAGGCCTAAGACCTAAGACCTCAAAGTGAACCAAGCTAAGTTAACCTTAGCGTGGTTCACTTATCATTCGATAGTACTAACCCATTTATGGCAAAGCATAAAAGCTTCAATAACCTTAAAAAAATTAAGAATAAAGCTTAAAGATCAGTTAATATTTCCATACCTGAATCGTTTTACTTTTTATTAACATTGCAGTATTTACCGCTGAGCCCAGTCACAGTAAGTCGATAAGCAATAGTGATAGTCCTAGCGACTTGAGAGGTTTTATATGTGGTTTAATTCCCAGCTCAAAGCTGAAAATCAGGCGCTTAAAGAGCGACTCATCCAACTAGAACGCCAACACCAAAATGAAATAGATGAACTGCGTGGCATGATCCGTGAAAATGAGACCATGCAGCAACAGTCTCGCCAAAATGCAGACCACTACACTGAAGTGATCGCCTGCCAAAACCTAGGCGGAGATATGCTTAATGCCGTGCGCGAAGGCTTAGCCAGCAGTGCCGAATTACTCTCAGCAGAACAAGAATCACTGTCTGAACTCAATCACGTTTTTGACCAAACCCGTGTGGCCATTGCCAATTTAGGCACTAGAGCGACTTATATTAATGATCAAGCATCGAACAGCATGAAAGCTGTCACAGAACTCGATGCTACGACCTCTTCAATCAATCAATTTGTCGCGGCAATTCAAGGAATTTCAGAACAAACAAACTTGCTGGCATTGAACGCCGCCATTGAAGCCGCCCGTGCAGGCGAAGCGGGACGGGGGTTTGCCGTGGTGGCCGATGAAGTGCGCCAGCTTGCAAGCAAAGCCCATGAAGCCAGTAGCCATATTGAAAAGCTCGTGAAACAAATCGTCGCGCAAGCGGCTGAGATTAAAGAAATTGTTCATAATAATCAAAGCAGTGCCGTTGATGTAGCCACCTCATCAACCCAAATTGGCCAAGTCGTTGAAGATGTCCTGCAACGCTCAAAACAAATGCAGCACGTTATCCATAACGCAGCCACAGCGTCATTCTTGAATACCACTAAGCTCGACCACGCAGTCTGGAAAAGTAGCGTTTATCAATTAATTGAAAAACCACAGCATAACCACAATGTGAACTCACACACTGAGTGCCGCCTAGGGCAATGGTATTTCAAAGGATTTGGTGCCGAGAATTATCAGCATTTAAGTAACTTCAAAGCATTAGATGCACCACATAAAGCGGTACACGAGGCAGGAAAGGCAGCGCTCAATGCGAGACAAAAAGGTAATTTGCCTGAGATGGTCAAACAACTGCACTCAATGGAAGACGCCAGTATGCGTGTTGTGCATTGCATTGATAACCTTATGCGAGATGTATATCGAGCGTGATATATAGGCACAGAAAGATAAGCTATCACCCATAAATAAGCCTACCTAAGAGCGCCATACTCGCGCTCTTTTTTTATCGTTCAAAACGGTATAGTAAATTTAATCTTAGAAAATGAACCCCTAGCTATACTTGATTTGAGCACAGCCTTCATCTTTAATCGTTTCAAGAGCAAGCAGTGAGACTCAATTATAACATTCTAATTTTTAGGGTTATTAATGAAATTAGTCACAAGTTTATTCCTATCACTCACCCTTAGCAGCGCATTTTCTCTTCGCGCGCAGCCGCTCAACATCTATACCGAAGAATGGTCACCAATCAGCTTTTCTGTCGATGGCAAACCCGATGGTTTAGCTGTACAGGTAGTACAAGAAATTCAAAAGCGCATAAACAACCCAGAGCCAATCAAGGTCGTACCTTGGGCTCGCGGCTGGAAAATGCTGACCGAGCAACCTAATACTGTGTTGTTTACTATGACGCGCACAGCAGAAAGGGAGCAAATGTTTACTATGATTGGGCCTGTTGCTGTCGGCACGACTAATTTTTATGCCTTAAAAAATAGCGGTATAAAAATAACCACTATAGAGGATGCAAAGACAGCTAAGGCAATTGGTGTCTATCGTGCCTCGGTGGAAGAACGCCTATTGCTCGAACTGGGATTTACGAATGTTGCGGCCTCATCCGAGCCCTTATTGAGTGCAAAACAATTGATGAAGCAACGTGTCGATCTTTGGTGTAATGCCAATCTCACCGCGCCGAGTATTCTGTCGGATGCAGGCGCGAGCATTGATGATGTAGAGTCACTCTTCACGATTAGTGCTAATCATCTTTACATTGCCTTCTCACAAGGCACGCCCAATGATGTGATCGAACAGTGGAAAAACAGCCTAGAAGCGATAAAAGCAGATGGCACCTTCGCAACGATTTACCGTACTTGGCTCCCCAACGATGCGCCGCCCATGCAAACCGAACGTATCGGGTTTAGCAACTAAACACATTGATCTAAATTCTAAGTGCTGAATGCTGAGAGCTAAACTCTATTGCTCTTTTAAAAGCGCTTAAAAAGGACACTCACAAACCCAGTCGATACGCTCACCCGTGATAGGATGATTAAACGCTAAGCAGGTCGCATGCAGCATTAATCTGCTGCTCGTCGTATTAGTGATATCAGCTTCATCTGCATCAGCCTTATCAGTCACGCACTCACCCACGCCGCCGTAGAGATCGCACCCCAGTATTGAGTGACCCAATTGCTGACTGTGGATCCGCAGTTGATGGGTTCGGCCAGAAACAGGGATAAATTCGACCCGCGTGGCGAAAGGTTCGGTTAATCGTTCCAGCACCTGATATTCACTGATCGCAACTTTGCCTGTGCTATGGCAGATCTTCTGCAGTGGGAAATGCTCAACATCTTTAGCGATCGGCAGATTAATCACCCCGCTGTCAGCGGCTAAATGCCCGTGCAGCAAGGCGGTATAACACTTTTCAACCGTGCGCGCCTGAAACTGTTTTGTCAGCAAACCATTCACGCTTTTATTCAGCGCCACCAGCATGATACCGGAAGTGCCAAAATCGAGCCTGTGCAGCAAAGTGGCCGTCGGGAAATCCTGCACTAAACGATAATGCACTGAGTCGAGATTAAGCGGATTCTTTCCCGACAGACTCAATAATCCGCTCGGCTTATCAATCAGTAGAATATCGCTATCTTGATAGAGCACGCGTATTTGCCCGAGGCAAGGCGGCGCAATAAAAGTATCGACTTTGGCAAGGCTATCGGCTGGCGCTGACATAATTTTCTCAGGCAACATAAGTAGGTGAAAAGTAGATCAATGGGCGATCACAACAAGCTAAACCATTCAGTAAAACAGACTAATAAACTTAGCAAAACAGATATAGCCTAAATAATAAGGCCGCATAACCTAAGTTATGCGGCCCTCTAATTAACGACATTAACGCTGTGGCTTATTTAGCCAATACGCGCAGATGCAGTTCTTGTACTGAAGTCACGTTAGTACGATCATCGGCGGCATGGGCCATACAAGTGGCGAATGCAGCATTCATGGTCGTCGTGTAGTTAACTTTGTAACGCAGTGCACCGCGGCGCAATTGACGAGAATCTTCAATCGCTTGGCGACCTTCGGTAGTGTTCACGATATAAGTGTATTCACCATTCTTGATGCGATCGAGAATGTGTGGACGCCCTTCGTGCACTTTGTTCACTAAACGTGGGTTGATACCCGCTTCGCCTAGGATAACCGCAGTACCATGAGTCGCATCGATTTGGTAACCGAGCTCAATTAACTTAGCCGCTAAATCGGCAACGCGTTTCTTATCGCTGTTACGCACAGACAATAATGCACGACCCGACTTAGGCACCTCAGAAGTCGCACCTAACTGCGCCTTAGCATAGGCTTCGGCGAACGTATCGCCCACACCCATAACTTCACCGGTAGAGCGCATTTCAGGGCCTAACAGTGGGTCAACACCCGGGAACTTATTAAAGGGCAACACCACTTCTTTCACTGAGTAGAAAGGTGGGATCACTTCTTTAGTGAAGTTTTGCGACGTTAAGCTTTGACCCGCCATCACACGCGCGGCGATCTTAGCTAAAGGCACACCGGTCGCTTTGGACACGAATGGCACAGTACGGGCAGCACGTGGGTTAACTTCAATCATATAGATTTCGTTATCTTTCACGGCGAACTGTACGTTCATCAGGCCGACAACACCGAGTTCCATCGCCAACTTGCCGACTTGAACGCGCATACGATCTTGGATTTCTTGGCTTAGCGTGTATGGCGGCAGCGAACAACCTGAGTCACCTGAGTGAACACCCGCTTGTTCTATATGCTCCATAATCGCGCCAATCACCACGATTTCACCGTCACATACTGCGTCGATATCCACTTCAATCGCATCATCTAAGAAACGATCGAGCAATACTGGCGACGCGTTCGATACGCTCACGGCTTCGTTGAAGTAACGTAGCAAATCTTGCTTATCATAGACGATTTCCATCGCGCGGCCGCCCAGTACATAGGATGGACGCACAACTAGCGGATAACCGATACGCTCAGCGGCAATCACAGCACCTTCAACCGTAGTCACGGTATCATTTTCAGGCTGCTTCATCTCTAAGCGTTGAATAGCTTGCTGGAAACGCTCACGGTCTTCGGCGCGGTCGATGGCATCTGGGCTAGTACCAATGACAGGTACGCCAGCGGCTTCTAAGGCACGGGCCAATTTCAATGGCGTTTGACCACCGTACTGCACGATAACGCCCTTTGGCTTCTCGATACGGACGATTTCTAATACGTCTTCCAGTGTGACGGGTTCGAAGTACAGACGGTCTGAAGTGTCGTAGTCGGTTGAAACGGTTTCAGGGTTACAGTTCACCATGATGGTTTCATAGCCGTCTTCACGTAGCGCTAACGCCGCGTGCACACAGCAATAATCGAACTCAATACCTTGACCGATACGGTTTGGCCCGCCACCTAACACCATGATTTTGTCACGGGTCGATGGGTTAGCTTCACATTCTTCTTCATACGTTGAGTACATGTAAGCTGTGTCTGTCGCAAACTCTGCCGCACAGGTATCCACACGCTTATAGACTGGGTGCAGGTCGAACTTATCACGCAGCTTACGCACTTCGGCTTCGTTCACGCCTAATACATCGGCCAAACGCGCATCGGCAAAACCTTTACGTTTCAGCTTACGCAGTAAGTCGATATCCAGACCCGCCAGACCCGCTTCAGCGACAACACCTTCGAGCTGAACCAGCTCTTCGATTTGCACGAGGAACCAAGGGTCGATATTGGTCAGTTTAAAGATTTCATCTAAGCTCAGCCCCGCACGCATCGCATCGGCTATGTACCAAATACGGTCGCAACCAGGCTCTTTCAGCTCGTGGCGAATACGCGACATCGCCTCAGGTTTAGACATATCTGTGACAGGATCTAGACCGTTACGGCTAACCTCTAAACCACGTAAGGCTTTTTGTAGTGACTCTTGGAAAGTACGGCCAATCGCCATCACTTCACCCACAGACTTCATCTGGGTTGTTAAGCGATCATTCGCGCCGGCAAACTTTTCAAAGTTAAAGCGTGGCACTTTAGTCACAACGTAATCGATAGCAGGCTCGAATGACGCTGGCGTGCGACCGCCAGTGATGTCGTTCATCAGCTCATCAAGAGTGAAACCAACTGCTAACTTAGCAGCGATTTTCGCAATTGGGAAACCCGTTGCTTTTGATGCTAATGCTGAAGAGCGCGATACACGTGGGTTCATCTCGATGATAACCATACGGCCATCTTTCGGGTTAATACCAAACTGTACGTTCGAACCGCCGGTCTCAACACCAATCTCACGCAGTACGGCCATAGAGGCGTTACGCATGATTTGGTATTCTTTATCAGTCAGGGTTTGCGCGGGTGCAACTGTAATAGAGTCGCCCGTGTGCACACCCATAGGATCGAAGTTTTCGATGGCGCAGACGATAATGCAGTTATCGTTGCGATCGCGGACCACTTCCATCTCGTATTCTTTCCAACCGATCAGTGATTCGTCGATCAGCAGTTCACTCGTTGGCGATAACTCTAAGCCCTGTGAACAGATCTCTTCGAACTCTTCCCTGTTGTAAGCGATACCGCCACCCGAGCCACCCATAGTAAAAGATGGGCGGATAATGCAAGGGAAACCCACTTGATCAAGTACGCCATAAGCTTCGTCCATATTGTGGGCAATGCCCGCGCGCGGACAATCAAGACCAATACTTTTCATCGCTTTATCAAAGCGGCTACGGTCTTCAGCTTTATCGATAGCATCGGCAGTCGCGCCAATCATCTCGACGTTAAATTCCTTCAGTACGCCTTTGGCTTCAAGTTCTAATGCGCAGTTCAGTGCGGTTTGGCCGCCCATGGTTGGCAGAATCGCATCTGGGCGTTCTTTAGCAATAATGTTACGGACCACTTCCCAGTGAATCGGCTCGATATAAGTGGCATCGGCCATTTCTGGATCAGTCATAATGGTGGCAGGGTTAGAGTTCACCAGAATGACACGGTAGCCTTCTTCACGCAGCGCTTTACACGCTTGTGCGCCAGAATAGTCAAATTCACATGCCTGACCAATCACGATTGGGCCGGCGCCTAGGATAAGAATACTCTTTATATCTGTACGTTTTGGCATTGCTTCTCTCTTCTCCTAGCTAGCGTACTACTTGGCGTTCTGACGGTATATGTCGATTAGCTCGATAAAGTGATCGAACAGCGGGGCGGCATCGTTCGGGCCAGGGCTCGCTTCAGGATGACCTTGGAAGCTGAACGCGGGCTTGTCCGTGAGATGGATACCTTGGAGTGAACCATCAAACAGCGACTTATGCGTCACCTTAATGTTGGCTGGTAAGGTCGTTTCATCGGCAGCAAAACCGTGGTTTTGGCTGGTGATCATCACGTTACCTTTCTCGATATTGCTCACTGGGTGGTTTGCACCGTGGTGACCAAACTTCATCTTCAAGGTTTTTGCACCTGAGGCCAGTGCGAGTAGCTGATGACCTAAACAGATACCGAAAATCGGCGTGTCGGTTTTCAGAATTTGTTGAATCGCTTCAATCGCGTAATCGCATGGCTCTGGATCGCCAGGGCCGTTCGAAAGGAACACACCATCGGGATTCATCGCTAACACTTCGGCAGCTGAAGTTTTAGCTGGCACTACGGTAACGTCACAACCGCGATCCACTAACATACGCAGAATGTTTTGCTTAACGCCGTAGTCGTAGGCTACTACTTTGTATTTAAGCTCATTTGCTGGCGTATCTTCTGGTAAGCCGCCCACTAAACGCCAACTACCTTTACGCCATGGATAGGCAGTTTTAGTCGTGACTTCTTTAGCGAGATCCATGCCTTTTAAACCGGGGAAAGCTTTGGCAGCGGCGAGCGCTTTTGCTTCGTCTAAGTCTGCACCTGCCATAATACAACCGGCTTGAGCACCTTTTTCACGGAGAATACGAGTTAACTTGCGGGTATCGATATCTGCTATGCCAACGACATTGTTCGCTTTGAGATAATCACTTAAGCTTTGTTGATTACGGAAACTACTTGCGATGAGCGGAAGATCACGAATGATAAGACCACAAGCGTGAACCCCATCGGATTCAATATCTTCATCATTGGTACCAGTGTTGCCTATGTGTGGGTAGGTTAATGTTACAATCTGGCGTGAGTAGGATGGATCAGTTAAAATTTCTTGGTATCCTGTCATGGAAGTGTTAAAAACAACTTCACCAACAGAGAGACCATCGGCACCAATTGCTGTGCCAGAGAATACAGTTCCATCTTCGAGTACGAGTAAGGCAGACTTTGTCAACGCGACCTCCATAAAGAGCCAAGCCACTGAAATATAATGTTTTTATGTTATGTTAAGATACCAATTTCCGCTAATTTACGAAATTTTGACAAATTCCAGCGAGTTTACAGTAAAAACGCGAAACCGTCCACCCACTGGTAACTGGGTGCAAAAAAAAACGCCATATCGGCGTTTTTAATATTAATGCAAACCTAAAACCTGCTGCATATCATACAAGCCCGGCTTTTGCTCCACGAGCCAGTGGGCGGCGCGCATAGCGCCGTTAGCAAAGGTCATACGGCTCGAGGCTTTATGGGTGATCTCTAAACGCTCACCGATATCGGCAAACATGGCCGTATGTTCACCGACTAAGTCACCGGCACGAATAGTCGCAAAACCGATAGTTTCACGGTCACGTTCACCTGTGATCCCCTCGCGGCCATACACTGCACATTTCTCAAGATCGCGACCTAAGGTCTTAGCAATCACTTCACCCATTTTCAGGGCTGTACCCGACGGCGCATCTTTTTTGTGTCTGTGGTGACCTTCGATAATTTCGATATCCGTGTAATCACCCATGACTTCGGCAGCCAGTTCGAGCAATTTCCACATCAGGTTGACACCCACAGACATATTCGGCGCCATCACTACCGGCGTTTGCTCGGCAAAGGCATTGATCTGTTCTTTTTGAGCATGATTGAAACCGGTTGTGCCGATCACCATGGCTTTCTTATGGCGCACACACCAATCTAAATGGACAATACTGGCGTCTGGCGCAGTGAAATCAATCAAAACATCAAAATCATCGGTCGCGTAATCCAGCGAATCCATGATCATGACCTTTAATTTACCCACACCAGCTAGCTCACCCGCATCCACGCCCACTAAACTAGAGCCAGCGCGCTCAATGGCGGCACCCAGTAAAATATGGTCGTGATTGTAGGCCGCTTCAATAAGAGTGCGTCCCATACGACCACCGGCACCGACGATTGCCACTCTCACTTGTCCACTCATTTCAATCTCCTCAATCTTTCTTTGTATTCCATAAGAAAACGCCTAAGACAGGCTTAGGCGTTTTTTCAATATTAGATGATATCTAATAATTCAACTTCGAATACCAAAGTTGAATAAGGAGGAATCGATGCCCCCGCGCCGCGCTCACCGTAAGCTAAGTGATGTGGCACAAATAATTTCAACTTAGTGCCTACTGGCATCAGTTGCAGTGCTTCAGTCCAGCCAGCGATAACACCAGAAACTGGGAACTCAGCAGGTTGGCCACGAACTACAGAGCTGTCAAACACATCACCATTGATGAAAGAACCATGGTAGTGAGTACGAACAGTATCTTCGTAAGTTGGAGTAGCACCGTCACCTTGGACTAATACTTCGAACTGCAGACCAGAGTCAGTCACAGTCACGCCATCACGCTTAGCATTTTCAGCTAAGAAAGCATCGCCTTCAGCAGACGCAGCAGCAGCAGCTTGCTCTTGAGCAGCTTGAATACGACCGCTAATTTCAGTGAAAGCAACTTGCAGATCTTGCATAGACACAGCACTTTCTAAACCGGCAAACGCATCGGCTAAACCCGCTTGAACGGCTGGAATATCCACGCCATCAAAAGAATTGGCGGCCAGTTGCTCACCCATTTGACGGCCTACACCGTAGCTTGCTTGCTGTTCAACAGTACTGAATTTATCAGACATAATTAACGACTCTCAATTATCAGTGGAATTTTGCGCGCCAGTTTACCATAGTTCAGCGAGCTATGCTGATAAACTGACTGCTTATTTAACTAAGGAGGCTTTTTTACACACTTATTGCGTATTTATCCAAAAGCATAAATAGGTTAAGGACACATATCTCTGCGCAAACGACAGCGAACACTCACCAAACGGGCACTTAGATCTTAATAGACTTCAGCTTATTTCGGCGCCACACATTGATTCTTCACCTGCGCTTTAGCACTGGCATAAAGTGGCTGCATCTGTGCTTGCAATTGTTGCAGCTGAGCAATGCGATTACTGTTTGATGGATGGGTCGATAATAACTCCGGCCCTTGGCTACCGCCCACCTTCGACATATTCTGCCATAACTCAACACTCTGAGCCGGATTGAAACCCGCTCGAGCCATTAACTCTACGCCCATGATATCGGCTTCGCTCTCTTGGGCGCGACCAAAAGGCAGAATAACCCCCACCTGAGCACCGAGTCCTAACGCCGACATATATAAGTCGCGATTCGACACACCACTCGCCCCTAGCGCCGCATCGGCAATCTGCATTCCAACGCCCGTTAGCTGCCCACGGGAAACCTGCTCGTTACCATGTTGCGCCAACACATGCGCGACTTCGTGACCGAGCACCGTGGCAAGCTGATCTGGCCCCTTAGCAACCTTTAGCAATCCGGTATAAACCCCAATATGCCCACCCGGCAGAGCAAAAGCGTTGACTTGTTCTGAGTCAAACAAAACCACATCCCAGCGCTGGGTTTGGTCCGGCAGCACTGCAGTAATACGATTAGCGACACAATTGACGTATTGCGTCAGCTTTTTATCACTACTCACTTTTTGCTGTTTTTTCATTTCCTCGAAGGAGGAATCGCCCATCTGCTGCATTTGCGCCGCTGAATACAACAAGGTCTGCCCTCGCCCCGTTGGCGATTGCGTGGTCGCACAGGCCGATAATCCGAGCACGACCGCCATACCCACTAAGCCTAAACGCATTGATTTCATGTGGCACTCCTTAAATCCCATGACGGGCGTGAAGATCTTTGAGCCAACACGGGCTCAACTAATGGCAAGATTTTACTGAGATAGACAAGATAAGCCAAATAGAGAAACACTGGCGGCGCGCGTTAGCGATACTTTGCACCTAAAAGGAATTAATACTCTTCCTTTAACAAGGCATAGACGAACTCATCGCCCCACGCGCCTTTAAAGAAGATGTTTTTCACATAATGGGCTTCGCGCCTAAAGCGGAGTTTTTCGAGTAAGCGACAGCAGGCAAGATTTTGTGCATCGGTGATGGCAATAACTCTATGCTGATGCAATTCAATAAAGAGGTAATCCAGCAATGCGCTGACGGCCTCAAAAGCAACATGTTTACCTTGATGTTCAGGCGCAATCGTAAAGCCGATTTCTACCTGCTGCTCATCAATAAAGTGCAGCGCCAGATCGCCAACTAATTGGGTCGGTGTTGTTCCCAACGCGCCAGTAACAATCGCAAGCTGAAACCAAGTATCAACCGCACCAAATTGTGCATAATCCATCTTCTCGAACAACGCGAGTGCATCGCTATAGCGGTAATCCGTCCAGCTTTGATATTTGGCGACCTTAGGGTCGGCTCGATAGGCGGTAAAAGCCTCAAGATCCGCTCGCTGGAATGGCCTAAGTACAAAGTGCTCGGTCGTTAAACCGTTATTCACCACTTTATGAAGTGCTTTGCTTAACGCCAATGTCGATCCCATGACTTAGCTCCTTAATGTAAATAAGTCACTAAGTTACACCCAGAGCGAAAGTGATAACAGCGGCCAATGCGCTTTATTCTGTTATCTGTTTAGTGATTGTGGCACGCCAAACTTGAACGCTATGAATAGCTTCAAGCTCAGCGCTTACCTTTAAACTCTTTGGCGCTGTGCTTATTGATGCTACGGCGATTCGCCTGTTTATCCCGTGGTGGTCGCTTACGCTCAACTTTGCTCTCAGTGGTGCCATCACTGGTATTTTCACTCGGCTTATCCGTTACCGGAAAGTCAGCCAATAATGCCAGCGGTAACTCCCGCGCGGTTAAACTACGGATCGCCGTTAAGGTCGCCATTTCACCGTGGCACACGAGGGAAATCGCCAGCCCTTTTTCGCCAGCGCGCGCGGTGCGGCCAATGCGGTGCACGTATACAGGCGCACTCATGGGCAAATCCAAATTGATGACGACAGGCAAGGCATCAACATGAATGCCGCGCGCCATCAAATCTGTCGCCACTAATACTTGGATACGATTGGCTTTAAAGTCGGCCAAGGTTTGGCTGCGAACGGTTTGCTCTTTTTCACCGTGCAGCGCGGCAACTTTCATCCCCGCTTTAGCGAGCCGTTTAGCGACGGCATCGGCATCATCGCGGGCGCTGATAAACACCAACACCTGCGGCCATTGATACTGTTTTAACAGAGCAATCAATGCCTGTGCTTTGCTGCCCTTGTTGACTAAATAGAGTTGTTCTTCGATTTCACCAGCCACTGAATTCACCTTGTGAGCTTCGACCCGCAGCGGCTTATTCACCAGTAGCTTGCCCGCCAATGTATCCAAAGCCTCGGGCAAGGTGGCAGAAAACAACGAGGTTTGCTTAAGCTTAGGCATAAACGCCATCAGCTTTTGCACATCGGGCCAAAACCCCATTTCCAACAGACGGTCAGCCTCATCCAGCACAAGATGTTTTATCGAATCGAGGCTGACGTGGGACTGTTTGCATAAGTCCAGTAAACGTCCAGGGGTTGCCACTAACACCTGCGGCTTGGCTGCAAGTTCGGCTAATTGGTCTTCCAGCGCGACTCCACCACACAGAAGCTGAATGTTCAACGAAGTCGATAACTGACTCGCCACTGTTTGCAGCGCCTCAGTCACTTGCAGCGCTAATTCCCGTGTTGGCACCAGCACTAACGCCAGTGCATTTGGAGGCTGTACAGACTTTGTGCCCTGCAACTGTGTTTGCTGTTGCAACAAAATTTGTTGTAGGAGTGGCAAACCAAAGGCTAAGGTTTTCCCGCTACCAGTTTGTGCTAAGGCTAACAAATCCCGTCCTGCAAGAATGGCCGGAATCGAGAGTTGCTGCACCTTTGTCGGATGTTTAAGACTTGCAGGCAAGGCCTTTAGTAACGCCGAATTTATGCCAAGCTCAGCAAAAGTTAACGACTCAGGGGAAGAAGAAAGCTCGGGAAAGGTCATCACAGCACCGGATCAAAACATGGGAGCGAAAGTTTACTGAGAGTTGCCTTTGAATACCAATGTTGTTTCGGCTTTTACGCAAGCCTTGACCAGTTTGCAACGGTACGGTTTGTAACGGTACGGTTTGCAACAATACAGTTACGGCATTTGCGTTACGCCACTAAGAAAGTCTAGTTTGAAACTTCGTTTGAATTTCTAAACCAAAGGTCAAATCAATAGCCGACCTAAAGAGAATCAACTGCAATCTCCTCTTGGATCTCCCCTGCCGACAAGGTTCATGTCTAACGGCCAGTTCGCAGGAATAGGTGAATGCCTGTCACTTCGGTGTTCATGGTTTATCTTAAAAGAGACTCTAGCCGCATCTTTCTTATGTGCGCAAAGTTAACGCAGGTGATGGGATGGTAGATTTTAATCCCACAGCTTTCGTGAGCGCTTATGGTAGAATCCCGCCCAATCAGCTTTATGAATGTGCAACACAACTCATTTGTTTAACTGAACGTAGTGGAACACTACCGTGATTAACTAAATGAGGAGAAAAGATTATGAGTAAGTTAAATGCCGAAGAACGTAAAGCCCGCGATAACGCCCGTTTTTCACAACGCGTCGATGAACGCCGCACAAAAGGCGAAGACGTGGTCGCCTACGTGCTGGGCAACAAGCTCGCGTTTAAGTTTCTAACTAAACCAGAGAGACACGAATTTAAACAAAGAGAAGCCGCTCTTGAAGAAGAAGCCAAACTTAAAAAGCAGCAAGCGTTTCAGCTGAAAACCGAGCAAGAGTTAGAGAAAGTAGAAGCCGCATTTACTAATACAGAAGAGTAACTTCTCAAAAGAGCCATTGATCATCATTGATGGCTCACGCATACCCTATCTCCAAACTTCGTTTGGATTTTTAAATCCAAATCAAAATCAACGTCGTGGGGCATCACCCACGATATTATTCGATAGCCAATAAAAATGTCTTCGGCTCATAAGATATAAGATTTCTTCTATTTCCCACCATAGGGTATGCTTATCGATATATCAGATATTTTGTCATATTAGGTCAAATAGATGAATAATGTGCTAACAACACTATTAACCATAGTAGGCCCATTAATTACACTTATCTGGATAATTTTTCACTACTCCTCAAAGTCCAATTGTATCTGTGCAAGATGTAATACATTTATCAACTATCAATCAGAAAAATTTAAAGTTGACCTTCTAGGACACTCAGGTTTTGTATGCAACTCTTGTCAGTCAATACTTAATGAAATCGGGTTAGTCGTCTCACCACTAGGTGAATTTTCACACCAATGTCAACACTGCAAGAGGTCATTTTCCTCTTACGATAGAAAGAACTTTATTGTAATTCGGCAGGATTTATTTCTTATATGTAACCCCTGCATTAATCAAATTCGTCTCGACAAAGATAAGCCTATGAGTTGTATGCTCTCAAATATCCTTACTTCAGAATTCCTTAAAGGTTGTTCTAACTTCTTAACATTTGAAGAGCTAGTAATTGCAGCGAAAATCCCAAACTTTAACGCTGACGCTCTAAAGTCTACAGAGTGGAATAACCACATCAAACTAAACACTATATATGAAAATTGGGATGCCTTATTTAGTGCCGCCTCAATTTACTACAGAGATTCATTACTGATTGAGAAGCTAACCTCATCATTAAATTCAACAAGCCATCGTTAAATAACACCAAGATCCAAGGAATACACCATCCCCTCGGAGTTGCCGCAGGGCGAATAGACAAATTGCGTGAGTCTTGCCATGGATGGCAAGCTAGCTTTCGCAGGTGCAGGGACGCATCCTTCGGAAGCGATAGCAAATTTGACAATGAGCACAAGGGGCTTTCAACTCCGTTAGGGGCGTCATGGAGCATCCAAGGAGGATAGGACGAGCAGTCCTCCTTGGTCGGGTGTGGGGTGAAGCCCCACGACTTTGACTTTTCTTTTAAAAAGAATCGAAATATCAAACTAGATTTGTGACATAAAAAAGCCCTGCAAGGTTAACCATTGCAGGGCTTTATTCATCTAGCGCGCTACTAATATCATTAGCAGCGAAACCAAGTTAGCTATTCAGATCTTGAAAGAACTTTTTCACGCCATCGAAAAAGCCCTCAGCCTTTGGGCTGTGTTTTTTCGACTCACCAGTTAAGGTGGCTTCAAATTCGCGTAACAGTTCTTTTTGACGATCGTTTAAGTTAACTGGGGTTTCCATAACCACTTTGCAGAGCAAGTCGCCTACCGCATGGCTGCGAACCGACTTGACGCCTTTGCCACGTAAACGGAACATACGGCCCGTTTGCGTTTCGGCTGGGATCTTCAGGCTGACTTTACCATCCAGTGTTGGCACTTCAATCTCACCGCCTAGGGCCGCTTTACTGAAGGATATCGGCACTTCGCAGTAAAGGTTGTTGCCATCACGGACGAAAATCGCATGCTCACGCACGCTGACCTGAACGTATAAATCCCCTGGAGGCGCACCAAACTCACCCGCTTCGCCTTCACCCGCTAAACGAATACGGTCGCCCGTATCAACGCCGGCTGGGATCTTAACCGATAAGGTTTTGCTCTTTTCAACACGGCCATCGCCATGACACTTAGTGCAAGGATCTTTGATGATCTTACCGCGGCCATGACAGGTTGGACAAGGCTGCTGCACCGCAAAGAAACCTTGGCGCATTTGGACTTGGCCTTGACCATGACAGGTGCCACAAGTGGTTGCAGAGGTGCCTTTTTTAGCGCCGCTGCCTTCACATAGATCGCAAGTCGCCAGCGTTGGGATACGCAGTTCTTTGGTTAAGCCTTTAACGGCTTCTTCCAGTGATAACTCTAGGTTGTAACGTAAATCTGAGCCGCGGGCCGCTTGGCGTTGACCGCCACCACGACGTCCACCGCCGAAAATATCGCCAAAGACATCACCGAAAATATCACCGAAATCGCCTTGACCACCACCGTAACCACCGCCACCGCGATTAGGATCCACACCCGCATGACCAAATTGGTCGTAGGCCGCTTTTTTGTCGGCGTCGGTTAGGATCTCGTAGGCTTCTTTAATTTCTTTAAAGTTAGCTTCTGCGGTTTTGTCGCCTGGGTTGCGATCTGGGTGAAATTTCATGGCCAGACGTTTGTAGGCCTTTTTAATTTCACGTTCGCTGGTGTCACGACTGACACCTAATACTTCGTAATAATCTCGCTTTGACATAATCTCATGCTTCTCAGCTGGTGTTGAACAAACGGGCGTTAGGGTTGCCCCGTAACGCCCGCCTAGAAATTAACGCTTTGAAATCAATCTATTTGATTGAAAACAAGTCATTATTTCTTGTCGTCTTTCACTTCTTCGAATTCAGCATCGACAACGTCATCGGCAGCAGCGTTAGCCTGTTTGCCCGCGTCGGCATTGTCGCCGCCTTGAGCTTGAGACTTAGCTTGAGCGATTTCCATCAGCTTAGCAGATGCTTCGATCAAGTTTTGAGTTGCCTTTTCAATGGCTTCTTTGTCATTGCCTTTGCTGGCAGTGTCAACAGCGGCCATAGCAGCTTGGATTTTCTCTTTGTCTTCGCTTGGCAATGCATCACCCGCTTCTTCCACTTGTTTCTTAGTCGCGTGGACTAAGCCGTCAGCTTGGTTGCGTGCTTGCACTAACTCTTCAAACTTCTTGTCTTCATCTGCGTGAGCTTCGGCATCACGTACCATTTGCGCCACTTCTTCTTCGCTTAAGCCAGAAGAAGCTTTGATGGTGATGTTTTGTTTCTTGCCGGTTTTCTTGTCTGTCGCAGACACATGCAGAATACCATCGGCATCGATGTCGAACATCACTTCAATTTGTGGCTGGCCACGTGGAGCTGGCTCAATACCGTCTAAGTTGAACTGGCCTAATGACTTGTTCGCGCTCGCTTGCTTACGCTCACCTTGCAGTACGTGAATCGTCACTGCGTTTTGGTTGTCATCGGCTGTTGAGAACACTTGCTGCGCCTTAGTAGGAATAGTAGTGTTCTTTTCAATCAACTTAGTCATCACGCTGCCCATGGTTTCGATACCCAGAGACAGTGGTGTTACGTCTAACAGTAATACGTCTTTCACGTCGCCTGACAGTACGCCCGCTTGAATTGCAGCACCTACGGCTACCGCTTCGTCTGGGTTCACGTCTTTACGAGGTTCTTTGCCGAAGAAGTTTGTCACTGCTTCTTGAACCTTAGGCATACGTGTTTGACCACCCACTAGAATCACTTCGTTGATGTCTGTTACAGATAAATCTGCATCAGCCAGGGCAACTTTTAGTGGCTCTAATGTACGGATAATCAAGTCTTCAACCAGTGATTCCAATTTAGCACGAGTGATTTTAATCACTAAATGCTTAGGACCTGTTGCGTCTGCCGTGATGTATGGCAGGTTCACTTCAGTGTGGTTGGTGCTTGAAAGTTCAATTTTCGCTTTTTCTGCTGCTTCTTTCAGACGTTGCATTGCTAATGGATCTTTACGCAGATCTAAGCCTTGCTCTTTCTTGAATTCGTCAGCTAAGTAGTTGATCAAACGGTTGTCAAAGTCTTCACCACCTAAGTGGGTGTCACCGTTGGTTGCCAACACTTCAAATGTTTGGTCGCCATCGTTGCTGTCGATTTCGATGATAGAGATATCAAATGTACCACCACCTAAATCGTATACTGCAACAATGTTGTCGCCTTGTTTCTTATCGATACCGTAGGCTAATGCTGCAGCCGTTGGTTCGTTGATAATACGTTTAACATCAAGACCTGCGATACGACCCGCATCTTTAGTCGCTTGACGTTGTGAATCGTTAAAGTAAGCAGGAACAGTAATAACCGCTTCTGTTACTTCTTCACCTAAAAAGTCTTCTGCGGTTTTCTTCATCTTTTTCAAGATTTCTGCAGAAACTTGTGGTGGAGCCATCTTATTGCCACGCGATTCAACCCATGCATCACCGTTGTCGGCTGCAATGATTTTGAATGGCATGATGTTCACGTCACGTTGGACTTCGTCATCTTTAAAGCGACGACCAATCAAACGCTTAATCGCGAAGAATGTGTTAGTCGGGTTAGTCACAGCTTGACGTTTTGCTGGCGAACCGACAATGGTTTCATCATCTGTATAAGCGATGATTGACGGGGTTGTGCGATCGCCTTCAGCGTTTTCTAACACACGTGCTTTGCCACCATCGAGGACAGCTACACAAGAGTTTGTTGTGCCTAAGTCGATACCAATAATTTTACCCATGAGGTCCTCCGAAAAATTTCATTCAATCTAAATTTGTTTAGTTGGTTTTGATATGGGGCTAGACGGTTGAAATATCAAGTCCATCGTTGGCCACCTTCTCTGCCTTGATACCTATATTGGGACAGGGAATTTAATTACAAGGGCGAACAAAAAAATTTTCTGATTTATCTTTCTCGCATCTACAGCGGGATAAAATATCCAATCACATAAAATAGTCTTGCTTATCAACCAAAGCTGTTATTCAATCGGCCCACATTTGGCGGATGTTTATCCTAGTAAGGTAGCAGAGTGAAGTCTTCGAATTTAGCGTACGTGTATGGCATGGCGGCGGTCTTTCTCTGGTCTACAGTGGCCACTGCCTTTAAGATTGCCTTGAGTTACTACACACCGCTGCAACTGGTGTTTGTTGCCGTACTCACTTCGATTATTGCCCTTGCCGGAATCCTTGCTTGGCAAAAAAAGCTTTCCTTACTCAAGCAACAGTTTTTACGCCGCCCCATGTTTTATCTGGTGACTGGACTCATCAATCCCTTCCTTTACTATGTCGTGCTATTTAAAGCGTATTCCTTACTGCCAGCGCAGCAAGCGTTGTCACTTAATTACACTTGGGCGGTATTACTACCGTTACTGGCCGCGCCTTTGTTAAAGCAACATTTGCGTAAGAGCGACATAGCTGCCGCGCTGATTGCCTATACAGGCGTGTTTATCATTGCTACCGGCGGCGATATCAGCGGCTTTAGTTTTGATAGCCCGCTCGGTATCGGATTGGCGCTGACCAGCACCTTACTCTGGTGCCTATATTGGATCGTCAACACCAAAGATCAAGGCGATCCTGTGGTCAGTTTATTATTGAGTTTTCTTATCGGCTTACCTTTTATTGCCGTCACCTTAGTGCTGACAGATACCCTACCCAGTTTTAGTCTTAAGGCGATATTTGCAGGTATGTATGTGGGCTTGTTTGAAATGGGCATTACCTTTGTGCTCTGGTTAATGGCGCTGAAAACCGCCACTCGCACTGCGAACATCAGCACTATGGTGTTTTTATCTCCTGTGATGTCGATTGGTTTTATCGCGTGGATTTTGCAAGAAACGATTGCGATGGCAACCTATCTCGGCCTAGCCTTTATTTTATCGGGGATGATGTTACAGCAACTTCTGCCCCGTTATTTAGAGCGTAAAAACAAGATAAGCACAAAGCTAGCGGAATAATCGTTGGGTAGCAGCCTTAAATAATGTTAGCTCACGGCAATGAGCCAATTAAAAGAGCTGGCTAACATTTTAAGCCAAGATTAAGCGCTAATATCTCCCATTTTGTGAAGGAGTATAAAATGACCCCGGCCGTCCGATTGGCGAAAAAAGCCAAGATCGCGTTTGATATCTTAGAGTACAGCCACGATCCACACTGCGCCGCCTACGGCGAAGAAGCCGCTAACACCTTAGGGCTCGAACCCGCGCAAGTATTTAAAACCCTTTTAGTTGCCATCGACAAAGCTCATGCGCCGATTGCCGTCGCGCTCGTGCCCGTCGATCATCAGCTTAATCTAAAAGCCGTAGCTAAATGCTTAAGACAAAAGAAACTACAAATGGCCAATGCCGACCTAGCACAAAAATCCTCAGGCTATCTGGTTGGCGGTATTAGTCCCTTAGCGCAAAAGAAACAATTGCCAACCTTGATTGATGCCAGCGCTCAAGGCTTCGATAGAATCTATGTGAGCGCCGGCAGACGCGGTTTAGAAATAAGCTTAGCGGCAACAGACTTAGCCCTGCTTTGCAAAGGCGAATTTGCCGATATCAAGATGATTTAAGCTAGATGCTTTAAGCTATCTCGACCACATTAAGCACAAGTCATTCGACGTTAAGTAAGCAATTCACTCCACTTTAAGTTGTACGCGCTCATATTAGATAAATGATGAACAAGGCTCAAACGGCAACAAACTGGCCAGCGTACTGAGTCTAACAATGGAAAGCGTTTGATAAAGCCGAGATATCCGTCTATAAATTGTACTGAGATACAAATCGACTAAGGATAGTCAGATGGAAAAATCAACCCAATGGAATCCAGAAAATAGCATCAGCCCTATCAGTTGGTGCGCCATGCTACTCTGCATCGCCTTATTTATTTATGAGCATTTCTGGGGAAACAGTTTTACCACTATGGTAGTCATGCTCTATTGCAGTTTTATGCTGCCTTCGGTTTTACTCACTCGCAGAGTACAAGAAAAGTACTTTATTTATACCTTGGAATACATCAAGGCCTTTCGTAAATTCACTGTCGTTATGTCGACGATATTTTTCTGTATCTGGTTACTTGTTACTTATACCCCGCTCGCCATAAGCAGCTAAACTTGTTAGCCAAACACATTGATGTCGCTATTCAGTTGGATACCGCAAACAAAAAAGCCGTCAACGTAGTAGGTTAACGGCTTTGGGTTTATCGGTATTTACCGCTAAACACGACTAGTGTAATCACCCCAAGCTAACCACTTATATGTGGTTAATGCCTCAAGCCCCATTGGACCGCGAGCGTGCAGTTTTTGCGTGCTCACCGCCACTTCAGCGCCAAGACCAAACTGACCGCCATCGGTAAAACGCGTACTGGCATTCACATACACGGCGGCTGAGTTCACTTCATTCATAAAGTGTGCCGCTGCATGAATATCATCGGTCAAAATGGCCTCCGAATGGCCGCTAGAATACTGGCGAATATGACTAACGGCGGCATCGATATCGCTCACGACTTTGATACCTAAGGTTAACGACAACCATTCGATTCCAAAATCCTCAGCCTTAGCAAGCGTCACCTCGAACCCTAAACCATCCAGCAGACTAAAACTTGTGTCACAAACTGAAAAACGCACGCCTAGACGATGCAGATATTCGGCAATTTGCGGTACAAAGCTGCTAGCCACGCGCTCATCCACCAGCAAGGTATCAAGAGCATTGCACACCGTTGGACGCTGCACTTTGGCATTAGCGATTACGCCTAAGGCACGCTCAAGGTCGGCATTTTTATCGACATACAAGTGGCAAATACCAATGCCGCCTAAAATCACTGGAATCGTCGCTTGCTCGGCACATAAGCGCTGCAATGCTTGACCGCCGCGCGGCACTATCATGTCGACATATTGATCGAGCTTAAGTAAACCTGTCACTAGGGCTCTGTCTGAAGAATCAATAAATTGCACCGCATCTATGGGTAAACCTTGGGCAACAATCGCGCCGCGGATCACTTCGCTGATAAGCTTATTCGATTCAAGGGTTTCTTTACCGCCACGGAGGATCACCGCATTACCCGTTTTAAGGGCAAGTACGGCGATATCGACTGTCACATTCGGGCGCGCCTCGTAGATAACCCCAATCACGCCCAGCGGTACGCGGCGACGAGTCAGCCTTAAACCGTTATCTAATAACTTGCTGCCAAACTCTTCACCCACGGGATCAGCAAGGCGGATCACATCGCTGATATCACCGATAATGCCCGCTAAACGCGCATCATCGAGCAACAGTCTGTCGATCATCGCCTCAGTTAATCCATCGTTCTTAGCGGCGGCAACGTCTTTAGCATTAGCCGCTAAAATGGCGGCGGAGTTTGCCGTCAGCGCATCGGCAATAGCTTCGAGTAAGTCAGCCTTTTGGCTCGCCGTTAAATTGGCTAAAGCATAACTGGCCTGTTTGGCATTTTGGCCAAGTTGCTGTAAATACTGATCTTGATTCATTTGACTCAAAACAGACCTCGCTTATAAGACAACCATGTCGTTGCGGTGCACTATTGCGTCACCATAATCGTAACCGAGTACAGACTCGATCTCGTCGGAATGCTTACCCGCAATCAAACTCAGGGCTTGGCCACAGTATCGTGTCATCCCTTTAGCAATCACTTTACCTTGTTGATCAACTAATTGTAGCGTCGCACCACGTTCAAACTGACCTTTAACGCCTACGATACCTTTAGACAATAGACTGCGGCCCTTGTCAGTCACGGCTTTGACCGCGCCCGCATCAAGCACTAAAGAACCTTGAGTTGCAGGTCCCGCTAGAATCCACTGTTTGCGGCTTTCGAGCGGGTTTTCGATGGCACTAAAGTGAGTACCGACGGACTCTTTGGCGACCACTTTTTTGATCACATCTGGGTGATGGCCAGAGGCGATAACCACTTCGATACCAGCACGGCGAGCAATATCCGCCGCTTCCAATTTAGTCGACATACCACCTGTGCCTAAACCCGATACAGAACCGCCCGCCAGCATACGCAGACTATCGTCAATCTTCACCACCTGTGAAATCAACTTAGCGTTCGGGTTAGTGCGCGGATCGGCATCGAATAAGCCCTTTTGATCCGTCAATAAAATCAATAAGTCAGCGTCACATAAGAGTGCTGCGCGCGCCGATAAATTGTCGTTATCGCCCACTTTGATCTCATTGGTGGCAACGGCATCGTTTTCATTGATGATCGGCACAATATTATTCGCCAACAAGGCATTGAGCGTGTCGCGGGCGTTAAGGTAACGCTCCCTATCCTGCAAGTCGGCACGGGTCAGCAGCAATTGGCCCACATGCAGCCCATAAATACTAAAGAGTTGTGCCCAAGCGAGGATCAACTGACTTTGCCCGACAGCGGCTAACAATTGCTTATTGGCCATAGTGTCGGGCAGCGTCGGGTATTGGAGATGTTCACGCCCAGCGGCAATTGCCCCTGAGGTGCATAATACGACTTCGACCCCTGACTTCATCAGTGCGGCCATTTGACGAGCAAGCTCAACCATGTGGGCTTTATCTAGCTGTTTACTGCCAGAGGTCAGCACACTCGTCCCTAACTTCACTACCACGCGGCGATACGCAATCTCACTTAAGTTCATTATTCATTTGTAACAAAATAACCGAACAATCCTTATACCTAATCCGCTGAGTAATTGGTAGCAAGGAGTTATTAACTCGAGATAAATTTTCGTTTTTGCTTAGAATCGCGCATTAAAAAGGGCCATCGATTAGATGGCCCTCAAAAATGTAAACAATCTACGTTGCGAGTTTTTACTGTGCAGGTGAATTAATCGACAGCATCAACCATAGACAAACTTAGCTACGAACAATGCGGCTAATACTAAAATGCCCACATTAAGATCGCTAAAGCGACCTGTGAGTAATTTGATTGCTGCATATGAGATGATCCCAAAGGCAATGCCCGTCGCGATAGAAAACGTTAGCGGCATTAATATACACACAACCACCACAGGCGCGGCTTCAGTCAAATCTTCCCATTCGACATGCACCAGTCCCGACATCATCAAAATCGCTACATAAAACAGTGTGCCCGCAGTCGCATAAGCCGGGATCATCCCCGCCAATGGCGATAAAAATAACGCAGCAATAAAGAGTAATCCCACCACAACGGCCGTCAAACCAGTACGACCACCTGCGCTCACACCCGCGGTGCTTTCGATATAACTTGTCGTGGTGGAAGTGCCAAAAGCCGCCCCTGCAATCGTTGCTAAACTGTCAGCGGTTAAGGCACGATTCAGACGTGGTAAACGGCCTTTATCATCGAGAAAACCACCACGCTGTGCAACCGCCACTAAGGTGCCAGAGGTATCGAAGAGATCCACAAATAAGAAGGCAAAAACGACTGATAGCATAGTTACTTCAAATACTTGGGATAAATCCATCTTCATAAATGTAGGTGCGATTGAAGGTGGCATTGATACAATGCCCTGGTACTGCACATCACCAAACACTAATCCTAGGCCAGTGATAATCAGAATGCTGGCAATCACCGCCGACTTCATTCCCCGCTGCACCATAGCAATAATGAGGAAAAAACCCAGCACAGCCATAACCGCCGGAAATGCCGTGATATCGCCTAAGGTCACTAGCGTAGCAGGACTTGCCACCACAATACCGGCGCTCTTAAGGCCAATCAGTGCAAGGAACAAACCAATACCTGCAGCAATACCGATACGTAACGACATGGGAATACTATTTACAATCCATTCTCGAATACGCACTAAGGACAAGATTAAAAAGCAAATTCCCGACAGGAACACCGCGCCTAATGCAGTCTCCCAGCTGTAACCCATTTCACCCACGACTGTGTAGGTAAAAAAGGCATTAAGTCCCATACCTGGAGCAAGCGCAATTGGATAATTCGCCATCAGCCCCATAACCAAACAGCCGACAGCCGCAGCCAAACAGGTCGCCACAAATACAGCACCATGGTCCATGCCCGCATCGGCTAACATCATTGGGTTCACAAAAATGATGTAGGCCATAGTCATAAATGTTGTCAAACCTGCGACCGCTTCCTGCTTGAGGCTCGTTTGATTTTGTTTCAGTTTGAACAGTTTTTCTAACATGGAACAAGGTTCCTTTTTATTTTAAGTATGTAGGGTATTTAGATGTGAACACTATGTAACGTGATGACATTTACAGCCGATTATAGGGAGTTTAGGCTGGTCAGGCCAGAAAATTGGCAAAGGAGTAACGAAGAGAAAATGCTCAAATATCTATACAAACGAATGCAATATCCTCAGGTGAGACTCGCGTTGAAGGTTAAACCTAAAAATGAACACATGATGAACGAGATGATTCACTCGTTAACGACCAATGCTGATTTGTAGCCATAAACAGCCTACATAAAGAGTAGCAAGAATATATACAGCAGAAATAACTAAATTCAATTTCCACAAACTCAACCAAAAACTCCCTTTAAAATAGGTACGTAGCCTTACTTCTGATTTGCATAATGTTAAAGAAGAAGGTACCAACATTAACGCAGAACAGCCAAAGGTTGGTAATACCATAAAAATCATGCCTAAACCCGCAGCCCCAGCAGAAGCTTCAGATGTTTGACCGTCAATAGATGCTAGCGTTATATATCCTAAAATGACGCCTGCGATGGCAAGAATAAAACCTAACAGTTGAAGAGTTCTCAAATTCGTCCTTGGTAACAAACAGCGTTTAAATTGACTTCTCGTAAAACCCTATCAGCTCAGCGATTTCGCTTAGATGGGTATCGACCCAAGCGCTGCTGATCGGCCCCCAGGTGACTATGCGGTAATAACCTGAATTGTTACGGCTGCCTTCCTGCACAAACTCGACTCGAATACCTATATCCTCAAAAGCTGCGATAGCATCCTGTAAAGTTCGGCGAGGCATTCCGGTTAACTTATTGAGTGATAATAGATTATGGCGGTCATCATCCATTAAATGCGCCAAATATAACTTACGCAGAAACGCCTTATTTTGCTTTGAAACCTGTTGGGATGCTGGCATTGAAAGTGACATAGGATGACCTATCTGGAAACAAAAGTAATTATCATCAAAACTACTTTATATTCAGTCAATAAGGCAATAGCCAATGCTAAATACTTACGGTTCGCGACAAGATCATCAGATAACAAATCTGCACTTAAATCAAACGAAACGACTTGTCATCCTCCCCCAACAACTGTTATTTCTAATATCACTCAACACCTATGAAGAAAGGCTAAAATGAGCCAGACAATCACAGCAGACCAAATACTGACATTTTGGTTTGAAGACATTGACCCAAAGCTCTGGTGGATTAAAGATGTTGAATTTGATACCCAGATCAAACAGCGCTTCGAAAGTGTGCTATTTCAAGCCAAACGGGGAGAGCTTTCCCATTGGCGAGTCACGCCCCAAGGCCGATTAGCGGAGATCATAGTGCTCGATCAATTCTCCCGTAATATTTACCGCGATACGCCTGCCGCATTCGAAGCCGATGCGATAGCCTTAGTGCTCGCCCAAGAGGCCGTTGCCCAACGGGTCGATACCGCACTAAAATCCAAACAAGTCCCTTTTCTATTTATGCCCTATATGCACAGCGAATCGGCAGCCATTCACCAAGTAGCAGTAAAACTGTTTAATCGCGAAGCTGCGATAACAAACCTAACGTTTGAACTGCGCCATAAAGCGATTATCGACAGGTTTGGCCGCTATCCACATAGAAATATTATCTTAGGCAGGGAGTCTACGGCGGAAGAAATTGCTTTTCTGACTGAGCCGGGCTCATCCTTTTGAGCTTGTCATAGGTTAAAGCGTTAATGTGTATTTGATAAATAAAGCCGTGCTGAGTTCACAGACACACTACACTTACTCAAGAAAGTCATGGAATGACTTGGCGAGTATCAAACACAGTTACAAGTGTATACCGCGGAGGTGTTGGTAACTTATGGCGCATAAACTCAATAAGCCAAATAGCTCAGTGGCTCGTCGTAACCGCTATAAATTGATGGGGTTACTCATCCTATGCGGCGCTCAGCTCGGCCAAGCGGCTGAAATTAAGATAGGCGTCAGCCTGTCTATCCCGCCCTATGTCATCCAAGCAACAAATAGCGGGATCGAACTCGAATTACTTAACCAAGCCCTCGCCGTTAAAGGCCATACAGCTTCTATCCACTACTTACCACTGGCGCGCACTTTCCATGAACTCAGGGAGGGTAAACTCGATGGCATCATCAACATCAAAGAAGGAATGATTAACAACGTTTTTTATTCAAACGTTGCGATAACCTACCAAAACTGCGCCATTAGCCTCGAGAGTAATCAATTTAACATCAATAGCATAAACGATTTAAACAACAAACAAGTCGTCGCCTTTCAACGTGCATCATCGTTACTGGGGGAAGAGTTTGCCAACATGGTTAAGACCAATAGCGGCTACCAAGAACAAGCGAGGCAAGTGCAGCAGGTTTATATGCTGATGAAGCGCAGGGCCGATGTCGTTGTGATGGATAAAAATATTTTCAAATACTACTTAAAGCAGGCCTATCTTGAGGGAAAACTCACTGAAAAAGACTTAAAACAACAGGCGATTTGCCACCAAATATTCCCACCTACAGAATACAAGTTCGCATTTCTCAGTGAACAAATTCGGGATGATTTTAATGCGGGACTCAAACAAATTACCCAAGATGGTAGCTTAGTGGCTCTGCAGGAAAAGTATCGACGCCTGATGTCATTTGACAATGAAGCCGAGGCGTCGACTAAGTTAACAGAACCTAAAATGATCAAAAATGATTCCTACTAAACTTATCCCATAGTGTTATTTCACCACCAACACAGGGCACTTAGCGTACTTAACAATATCCTGTGTAACGTGGGGTTTTAAAAAGTCAGCTAAACCGCTGCTACCATGACTAGCGATAACCACCATGCCCACATCAACGGCTTCCGCTAAAATCTCATCAATAGCATCACCATGGCGCACGACTAACTTAATATTGAGCCCTTCGGTAAGGTTCTGCTGCATTTCCTGCTGCAAACTGTGCATTTTTGCATCAACGAAAGCTTTAAGTTCATTTTCCAATGTCGCGGGAATATCGACCGCAATACCATAACAATGGGCGCCACGGGCAGGGCTAGTCACATGCAACAACCGAATATCGACTTGATAAACATTTGCCATTTCAACCGCATATTTTAACGCATGGGCCGCAGTGGATGAAAAATCCGTAGGGCATAACACTTCTTGAGTACGCATAAGCTTATCCATCATTTGAGTTTTTAATTAAGCTAATTATTAAGGCCAAAATACCACTATTTTATAGCAGTTTGCTATGCTTCTTGCGTACCCATTTCAATTAATTATTCTTTATCAATCAAAAAGAAAGGACGCTATAAGCGCCCTTTGGATTTATAGAGTCAAAGCCAGTTACTTAACCACAAGCACAGGACAAGCTGCACCATTCGCCACCGCTTCTGAGACATTGGTGTGTAAAAAATGCGAAATCCCAGTTCGGCCATGGCTAGCAATTACTACCATGCCAATGTCTTTACTGTTGGCCTCTTCTAAAATTTGATAGACAGGATCGCCACGGCGGATCAAGGTAGTGATGGGAAGCTCAGTATTCAATCCATCCAATAGTGCTCGCATTTTAGTTGCCGCCGCTTCCTCCATGCTTTTAGCAAGCTCTTCAGGGGTAATAGATAGAATCATAAAGTTTTCATCACCGATCGGCTGTTCAACCACATGTAAGATTTTTAGCCCTACATGGTATAGATTAGCCATTTCAATGGCATAGCTCAGTGCATGGGCCGCAGTTTCCGAAAAATCTGTGGGCCAGAGTATTTGACCTGTACGCATAATTTGTACTCCTTCTATGGCGCGAATGGATTGCTGGGTGAATCTTTACGGCGCTGCTATAACGCCCGATTTAGCGCATTGGCAGACCACAAACTTCATCTCACAACCTTAGTCTCTCAGCCAAGCAACAGCATCGCCATTATCAACAAAAAACCTTACCTCAGCAGGCGTAAACCAGTTTGCCAATTTAGCCAACACTTCCTGCAAAGTCGTCTTACCGACGATGGCTATTTTCTCGAAATGACGAATATGCTTCACCCCAAGTTTGAGATCGTCCCAAGCAGCCTGTAGTTCCAAGCCTTCCAACTCGGTGACATCTACCAAGGCGAAGATATCAGGATCTTTCACCCCAGCTAATGCAGACTCCAACACAGGCACCATCATTTCGTAGTCTTGATGAGTTAAGGTACCGATAGCTTTAAAGGTAACGAAAAAATCATCATCACCATAACGCTCAATACCAATCGAAATTCCGTGCTTTAACAATGCCATACATACTCCTTATGTAACAACCCTTGATTTAGTGTAAAAGCTAACGCCACAACAAGCCGTGATCTTGCTCAAAAATACACCAGATACCTTGCACCATCTCACTAAGCAAGCTAGGATAAACCGACTAATCAGTCGGTACTGATTTAATAAAAGACTCAATCGAGACGATTACTTAAATAAAGTACCGAATAAGACTCAGCCTACCATTTCCCTTGGAGCAACCACTATGAATATGGCCACCGAACACCTTAATACTTCGCCACTGACTCAGTTGCTCCAACGCCAACGCAGCAGTTATTTAGCGGCGCCGAATCCTAATTACGCTACGCGAGTGGAGCAATTAACTCGACTTAAGGCGGCCATACTGCAATTTCAAACACCCTTAGTCGAAGCCTTAAGCCAAGACTACGGCCATAGATCGATTGATGACAGCCTGATCTCAGACATTATGCCTGTCATCAACAACATCAATTACAGCTTGAAAAACCTCAAAAAATGGCTCAAGCCCAGCGCTCGCCATGCGGGCATCTTACTCGCACCCGCCAAAGTCACAGTGCATTATCAACCTTTGGGGGTGATCGGCATTATCGTGCCGTGGAATTTCCCCGTCATGCTGTCAATTGGCCCGCTAGTGACGGCCATTGCCGCGGGTAATCATGCCATGCTCAAAATGTCAGAATTTACCCCAGCGACCAACCAAGTGATCAAACAGTTATTGGCACAAGTCTTCGATGAATCCCACGTGGCGGTTGTTGAAGGTGAGGCGGATATTGCAGCCCAATTTTCTGCCCTGCCCTTCGATCATTTACTCTTTACAGGCTCGACCACAGTCGGCCGCCATGTGATGCGCGCCGCAGCGAATAATCTCACCCCAGTAACACTCGAATTGGGTGGTAAATCCCCTGTGATTATCGCCCCCGATATGCAGCTTGAGATAGCAGTAGAACGAATGATTTACGGTAAGTGTTTGAATGCCGGGCAAATCTGTGTCGCACCTGATTATGTGCTTTGCCCTAAAGCCAAGGTGGATGACTTTATCGCCGCCTACCAAGCTAAGTTTAAGGCCATGTACGGCACCATTAACCACAATAAGGACTATGGCAGCATCATTAATACACGTCAGTTTGACCGCTTGATGACAGTGCTCGAAGACGCCAAAGTAAAAGGTGCCCGTGTTATTTCAGCAACTGACGAAGCCATAGATAGCCAACATCGTAAACTCGCAACTCAGTTGATAACTCACACCAGTGAAGACATGCTATTGATGCAAGAGGAAATCTTTGGTCCATTACTGCCGATCATTGGCTACGACTCCTTAGATGAAGCGATTCAGTACATCAACCACAGAGCCAGACCCTTAGCGCTTTATGTGATGAGTTTCGATGAGCCAACTCAGCAAAAGATCCTCCAGCAGACCCATTCTGGCGGTGTTTGTATCAATGAAACCGTGTTTCATGTCGCCGCCGACGATGCGCCCTTCGGCGGAATAGGCCCGTCGGGCATGGGGCATTACCATGGCAAGGAAGGCTTTTTGACCTTCAGCCACGCTAAAACGGTACTCAGCCGTGGCCGATTCAACACAGGCAAATTTGTTCACCCGCCCTACGGCACTTTTATCCAGCGCATCTTAATGAAGCTATTTTTGCGCTAGTCATTGGGGGATAAATCTTGAATAAACCATCAACAGCACAACCCATTAAAACCATGACAGATAAACGCCAAGCTATTCTCGATACTGCTTTAGCGCTCTTTGTCAGCCAAGGATTTCATGGCACGTCTACCGCCTCGATTGCGAAACAAGCAGGTGTAGCAACGGGCACCTTGTTCCATCACTTCCCTTCTAAGGAAGCCTTGATGGAATCTTTGTTTCTTAACATAAAACAAGAATTTGCCGATGCCTTACTGTTAAACACCCATAAGGGCAGCGATCTTAAACACAATGCCCTACAACTATGGCAAAGTGCGATAGACTGGTCGCTGGATAACCCTGTCAAACAACTGTTTTTTCAGCAATATTCAATGTCACCCATGATTGCAGCTAAGGTGCGCGATCAAGCGATGAATAGCATCTTAGGCTTTATTAGCGAACTCATTAAGCAGGGACAAATGATGGGGCTAATCGCCCATTATCCAGTGGAATTGATGCTAGAAAACTGCCACGGCCAATATCTAGCTGCAACCCGATTCTTTATCGATAATCCGCACTTGGGGACAGATAGAACATACCGCGATGCCAGTTTTGAACTGTTTTGGAAGGCCATGCAAGCGGACTAAAATAGCCAAATATCAACTGACTGCTGCAATAACCGCAATAAAAAACCGAGTCAGCTTAACTGGCTCGGTTTTCTTTTACGCTATCGCGACTAAGTGCTAAAGCAGAAGTCTGCTTTGCTCTAGCATCTAATACCGACTTTCAAGCACCTATCCCTGACTCAACTCCTGGGCTTTTTCTGCTGGCTGCGCCACTTGAGTTGGGCTCCAGTAACCTTGTTTGATACCCTTATCAATCAGCTCAGCGACCGCCAATTCAATGGCTTGTAACACGCAAAATTGCACTGGCTCATTGGTAGTAAAACCGACTTCAGCCTCAGCGAGTCGATTTAAACTCGTGTAACGGAACAAGCCCGCACGCATTTCTTGGGATAAAACACGTTTGCTGGTTGAGACCGACATCATGACTTTACCTGTGTGTACATCCACGGCGCGTAGATAAATGGTCACCAGATCTTCACGGTACATTTCAGAGGCGCCAATGCCGTAGTATTCGACACCGCTACCGCCTGTGCTAGTGTTGGTCTCATAACTAATCACCCCACCTTCGAGTAACAATCTGGCGGTGGATAATACGGGCACTTCATCGCCCTTAGTACCGCTCTGTTTGTTGCTGATCTTACGCTCGGTAAGCAAATTTTGTAGCCCTTCACGCTCAACAGGTGTAAACCATTTAGAGTCGAGCAAAGTCTGCATCAACATCGATGTTGCGCCCTGAGTAACCGCGGTCGAAAACGAACTCACGTTAGCCTGCGGCTTATATTGGCCAGTTTGATCGCGAAAGGAATACACGGCCACAGGGATAGGAAACTTAGGTCCAGGCTGAGTTTGCAACCCACGCATCACCTCACTCAAGGGGTTAACCTCGGCAGCTGTGATATTTAAATCGGGTTTGGAGATCAGGCTACAGGCCGACACACTTAACAGTAATAAACCCACTAACACTAGACGGGCCATTAGTTGACTCCTCCGAATGTCGGCATTTCAATTACAGTGACTTCACCGGTTTCAGTATTAGTAATAGTTAGCATCACGCCATTTCCCGTAGAAGCCACTTCAATCCGAAAATCACCTGTATCGTAAACACCATCGGTAATTTCACCATCAGCAACACCGCGGGTGATTGAGTTAATGATATTACGCTCTAGGGATTCTTTAAAACGGGTGACAAAGTCCTTCTCGGTCGAGGTAGATTTATTGTCATTCTGGGCTTGGGCTTTATTTAATAAGAAAGCCCCATTTTGTGGATTGCCGCCAAAACTGGGATTCACTGGCGTATAAATCAATTCAGTGGCTTGGCCACTGCTTGCCACACATAGCGTGACAAGAGCAAATAACGTCCTGTATGTCATTATTATTATCCTAAAAGTCGTCCGATGTTCCTGAAAAATCACCTGTTATTGCATTGGCTCTGACTTGCGCTAAATAATCAATCGTAAGCAAAATCGCCTGCTCTGCGCTCTCTTTAATCGGATTTGCACGACGACCAAAATGGGTGGTGTAAATTCGAGTCCCGTTTACCTCTAAGGTTAAAACGGTTCCAGCCTGTGGAAACACTGTCTCATATAGAGTGACGTTAAAGCCTTGGGTAAAGGGCAATTCGCGCCAATAGCTTGAGTAGTAAAAGCCAAAGTCCTTACCAAACCGAGTCAAGGTTCTATCTATTACTAAGCCACTAATTTCAATGTCGTTATCGGCAATAGTGATAGGGGAAGCCAGCAGCAGGAATGGACATAAAACGCAGATCAGCAGACGCTGTTTTAACTGTTTCACTTATCCCTCCTTAACCTTTTTAATCGAACCTTAAAAACCGCGCTAACCTCTGTTAGAACAAGGTGAGTTTTAACGCAAATTTTCGATAAAACAGGTTAACAGGGTTAAAGATCTCCCGTCATTACGCTGAGGGGTAAATTAGCCCGAAGAGCTAAGGTAAAAATGCAAAAATAGCCCATTTGGCTAATACGCCAAGAGGCAGTTGAGGATAGGAGTTATGCTTTAAACAAGCGGATAAGATAAGCAATAAAAATGCGACTTAAGAGTCGCATTACGGTGTTAATTCAAAACGCGAGCATTATTGTGGCAACCATAGTCGAACCAACAGGCCACCGTCACTGCGATTATGCATGCTAATACAGCCATCGTGGGCTTCGATAATTTCACGGCACAAAGGTAAACCTAAGCCTGTACCTGATTGTTTTGTTGAGTAAAACGGCAGTAGCGCCTGCTCTAATACTTCACCAGACATACCTGCGCCGCGATCCTCAATCACAATACTAAAACCTCCACCATCCACTAAGGTTTGATACCGAATCGACAGGGTGACATCCTCGGGGTTTGAGCCAGATTCATGGGCGTTTTTAAGTAAATTGAGGAGCACTTGCTCCATCTGTCCTTGATCGAAAAAACCATCAACCTCAGGTAACTCATGAATGAGTTTAAAGGGATAATGCTGAGTTAACTGGGCAGTAAATTGCCCCCAATTTACCTGACGCCGTTGCGGGAGCGGCAACTTAGCAAAACGGGCATAGTTGAAGATAAACTGGCTTAGATGACTGGTGCGATTCTCGATAGTATCGAAAATCAAAGTTAGCTTGGGATTATCAATATCTTTGGTGAGAAGTCGGCCCGAGTTCACCATAGAGGCGATGGGCGCGACTGAGTTATTGAGTTCATGGCTAATAATGCGGATGACTTTTTTCCATACTGCCACCTCTTGACGATTGAGCTCGCGGGTCATCTGCTTGAGCAAAATTAAGTTATGCTGTTGGTTATTCAATAAAAAATGACCACGACTTAAATACCAAGTTTCCACATCATCTTCACCCATGGCGAAGAGTCCGTTCTTTTCATGTTTAAGCGCTAAGGCCAATACTTCGGGCAAATCCACCAGCAATTCATCTAAGCTCAAGCCTTCCATTCTGCCCTTTTTATGGAATAGGTGACGCGCCGCATCATTGGCGTAAATGAGCCGCTGATGATCGTCCAGTAACAACATCACATTGGGAGAACTTTGAATCACCTTATCCAGTAATAACTCCCGCTGGTAAATGTACTGCCTTTCTTGGCGCAATTTAGCAGCGCTATGGTTAAATAACTGCGCTAAGGTTTTGAGCTGACCTTCGCCATGTTCAGGAATACTCACACTAAAGTCATTATCACTAAAATTTAGCAAGCCGACTTCAAGGGAATCTAAACTGCGGCCGAGATGTCGAGTCAACCAAGCAATACCTAAACCACAGACAGCACAAGCGAGAAGCAACACGATCAAACCTTCACCTAAGGTCAAACTCGAGACACGCTCTCCCTTCGCTATCTCAGCGGATATCGCAGGAGATACAGGTGCTTTGGGCGGTAAAATGGATAGCGGTTCTACACGTAAAGGCTCAACCACATGAGGAATAGAATTAAACAGCCCTTCTTTAAGTTGTTCTAACTTGAAGAGTTTTATTTGTAACTGCTCTTGTTTAAGTTGTTCAAGCTTTTGCAGCTCGGCCTTAATCTGCTCGGCCCTCTGGTGCGCTTGCATCGCCGCAGCCTCCTGCAATTGCTCACTATTGTTAAGGGCGAGTTCGATGGAGGCGACCGTTTTCTCAAGCTCTGCAAAATCGAGTTGCACATTCACATCAGGGATTTCAATCGTGTTAGACGTGGCAACAGACGAAGCATCGGGTGAGATATACTTCACCAAAGCAAAACTCAGCAAGACGCCAAAGGCGCAGCAAGCCATTGAAAAAATGATAAGTTTAGTTCGAATTAACACTCAGATTCCTTAATCGATAGCCTTTACCCTAGCATCTGCACTTAGCCTATGACTTATCTAAACCAAACTTGTCCATCCGCCGATACAGCGCTTGGCGACTGAGTCCAAGCGCTTTTGCCACCCGAGCAATTACGCCATGATGCTGTTTTAACGCCGCTTCGATATCTTCTCGGCTCACGTCTATCGCCTCATTGGCATCTGACACTGGGGCACGAACAGACTCATGATAAAATGCAGTATTTACGGGGATGGAAGCGGGCGAATAAACAGGCAGAGGATCAGAGTGTCTCAAGCCAGATAGCCGCGACTCAGATACAGCCGAAACACTGGAAGCAGATTTTATAACACTCGCAACAGGTGCCAAACCAAAGTCAGCTTCCGTCAACACATGGCTTTGCGCCAACAATACGGCTCGCTTACAGGCGTTTTCAAGCTCGCGCACATTTCCCGGCCAGCGGTGCTGTAATAACGCCTGCAACGCAGGTTTACTCAAGCTAAAATCGCTGCCAATAAAATGCTGCACTAAAGGTAAAATATCATCGATGCGTTGATTCAGCGGTGGCAATGCCAGTTCAATCACGTTTAAGCGGTAAAACAAATCCTCACGGAATCGCCCTTCAGCGATATCTTGGGCCAGATCCGCATTGGTCGCACTGATCACCCGCACTTTTACTTTCTGGGTTTTATGGCTACCTAAGCGTTCAAATTCGCCGGTTTGTAGCACCCGCAATAATTTCACTTGCCCAGACAAAGGTAAATTGCCAATTTCATCTAAAAACAGCGTGCCGCCGTCTGCCGCTTCGAAACGGCCAATACGCGCTTTAGTCGCGCCAGTAAAAGCGCCCGCCTCGGCACCAAACAGCTCGGCCTCTAATAAATCCATCGGCAAAGCACCGACATTGACCTTGATGAAAGGTTTGTTTTTTAAGGGTGAATTGGCGTGGAGAATATCGGCGAGTTTGTCTTTTCCCGCGCCATTGGGGCCAGTGATCAAGACCGATACATCAGAGCGTGCCAGTTGCAAGGCTAAATCAATGCAACGCTGCATAGCACCGCTGCCAAAGACAATACCGCAGAGATCCGCATCGGCGATCGCCACTTGGCGTTGATGATTCACCCGCTCCAAGCGGTGGTTAGCACGGGAGAGTTTATAAAGCGCAATCAGATTAGTGATGCTATTTAGTAGCTTAGCGTCATCCCAAGGTTTGCCCATATAATCGGCGGCGCCCGCTTTGACTAATTCAACTGCCGTTTCGAGCTGGGTCCATGCCGTCATCAAAATAATCGGCAAATCCCCTTGGCGTTCGCGCAGGGCGTAAAACAGCTGCCGACCTTCCTCACCCGAGGTGGTATCTCGGGTAAAGTTCATATCTTGGATCACTAAATCCACATCTTGAGTCGTCAATAACCCAAGGGCGTCCTCTGGGCTGTGGCAAATCAGCACCCGATAATCATTGAGTTCTAGCATCAAACCTAGGGCTTGGCAGATGGCATGATTGTCATCGACGATAAGGATAGTATCCATAAGTGTGAGTGTTGTCCTAAGTAAAACTGTTAACCGTAAAGTAACAAAAAGTGCAATAACATCCTATTGTTATCGCACTTTTGTCGAGCTTTTATCGTACCTTGAGTGACATCAAATATTCCGCTATACGCTGCGAGTTGCGGTTGCTGGCGAAATATTTGCCGCCTTACGCGCTGGTAAGTAAACCGCTAATGTGGTGACAATAAACAAACCTGCCACAGTAATTAGTGGGTAGCTTAAGTCCAACATAGGCAAGCTATAGATTTTCATTAACTGTTGGCCTAACTGTATCGCTAACAAGCCGCCCAGCACGCCTCCCGCTAAGCAAATCAAATAGTTCTCCACGAGGAAGTAACTGATAATATCGCGCTTTTTAGCACCCAATGCACGGCGGGTACCTATCTGCTTAGTGCGTCGCTGGATATTAAACATCACCATGCCCGTTAAACCGAGCGAGGTGATAAGCAATAACAACACCACCATCATAGTTAACACAGTAATCATCAATTTATGATCGCGATATGAACTATCTTTTAAGGCCTCGATTGACTTAAAGCCATCGAGCACTCGGTTTGGATTCTCCGCCAGCAGCGCTTTTTTTATCGTGTCTTTAAGCTCGGCGTGAAACTCAGGTTTGGCCCGTACCATGTAAGAACTGCTGCCATAATCCACATTTTGAATCACACTATTTTCAAGGCTAGAACTGTCAATCCACGCGCCTTGTAGTTTTTCGACTACGCCAATCACAGTGATCTGTGCATCCTTGCCCTCGTACAACACTTTGCCAAGTGCTGATTCATCAGGCCAAATGGCTTTGGCTAACACACTGGAGATGATCGCTAATCGGCTAGGGCTATCGAGGTTATCCTTAAGTTCATGGGGGTAAAAGTTACGCCCCTCAATCAGCTTAATTCCTAAGGTCTCAATGGTGTGATCTGTCCCTAAATACATGGCAAATTGCGGTGTCGATTTAGCGCTATCTGGGTCGGGGCCCAGATTTAACGTGCTCGACCAGCCGCCACCGCTTAACGGCAACATATTGGTTGAGGTCGCATCAATCACATTGGGCAGCCCCCGCAAAATTTGCTGATCAATTTTGTTTTGCGCGGTTTTATCAATCAATGGATCGAAGTTGAACAAGCTAAAGGTCAAGACTTCTGACTCTTTAATCCCCGAATCACGCTGCATCAGGGCTAAACGCTCTTGAATAATAAAGCTCGCATTCGCCACAATCGCCACAGACAAGATAATCTGAATAAGCAGTAAGACTGGACCGCTTTTACTGCGCAATAAACTGCTGAGAATAGGTTTAATATGCAACATAATGAGTCCCTTACTGGCTTTTCAGATAAACGCTAGGTTTAGTGCGACACACCACCCATGCGGGATACAAGCCAGCCAACAAGGCTGTGCCTACCGCAATACTTGGGGTGATAATCCACATACTCGCCGATAAATGGGTTAAGCCCTTCGCGACCTCAAACTGGGCCGATAACCCATAAAGCGAAGCGTAGGCCCAAGCGAGTCCCAGCAAACCACCGAATAAGCCAATCATGCCCACTTCCACCATGTATTGAGCGAAGATTTGGCCACGGCTAGCGCCGATTGCACGGCGCACTCCCACCTCGGGGGCTCGCTTGAGGAACTTTGTCAGCATTAAACCTAATATATTGACTAAACAAACACTTAAAAACAGCGCACTCAAGCCAACCAAGATTTTATTGTCTTCGGGCACCACATGATTGTATTCAAGCCAAGTTGCCACATCGGATACTTTGACTGAGTCAGCGGCTGATTTATTATCCGTAAAACGGCCCAGGGCTTTTTGCTCCGCCACATAATTGCTGAGCCAAGAACGGTAACTGGCTACTGCGTCTTTATTTGGCAACTCAACCCAATACAGCAACCACACTTTTTCAGAGTTAAGGCGATCGCTGTAACTATTCATCGTCTCAAACTTCCAACCTGAAGTGTTACCCCATATATCAAACTCTTCGATAGGCGTCAGCGAAAACGGCACAAAAATTTGTTCCGTGTCGTTAAAGGCACCGTTAGTGGGATCATAATATTTAGGCTTAGGATCCCAAGCATCAATCACCCCAACCACTTGATAAGGTTTACGATTAAGATAGATAACCTTGCCAACACTGTTTTGACCCGCAAACAATTTTTGATTGAGTTTATCGTTAATCACCACTTGATAAGCAGGTTCAGTGTCGACGGATTTATCCCACGCATTACCGTACAAAAATGGCACGTCAAACAGCTTAAAAAAGTCACTGTCCGTCACCCGAATGCTTTCTAAAATAGGCGCAAAATTGGCATCCTCCGTTTGCACTGCCATCCCAGTGCGAAACATCGCAGCTTGGCGTTTAGGTAAGGTATTGTTGCGCAGATTCATCGCGTCTTGATAAGTCACTAACGAGTTTAACTCATCCCAAGAATCAGGGCCTTGGCTCCAAAGCTGTACCGCATTTAACTCATCAGAGCGTTCACCCGCAGGATTAAATGACATCATCTTGTACACGTTTAACGTAGTAATCGTGATACCAATACCAATCGAAATCGCCAACACCATCAACAGCGACAGCACTGGGGTTTTCTTAATGCTGCGCCAAGCTAAATCAACATAATAAAAGAACATAATGCATATCCTTAACGGTCGGCGTTGGCGACAAGTTTGTCGATATCAGTCGCAGCAGTGATGTCACTGACATGGCGATGACCTTGATGATACATAGTAAAGTCACACACTTGACCATCAACAATTTGAATGTTGCGTTGGGCGCGGCGAGCGAGTTCAGGATCGTGCGTCACCATGATAATGGTTGTGCCCGCTTGATTGATATTTTCGAGTAGTTCCATCACTTGACGTGCCATTAGGCTGTCGAGGTTTCCCGTAGGTTCGTCGGCGAGTAGGAAGCGTGGCTCCCCCGCCAAAGCACGAGCAATCGCCACCCTTTGTTGTTGTCCACCCGACAACTGAGTAGGTAAATGTTTAAGCCGTGAAGCTAAGCCCACTTGCTCTAATGCCTCTTGTACACGACGTTGACGCTCCTTGGCATTAAAACCACGATAGCGCAGCGGCACTTCAATATTCTCAGCTAAGTTAAGATCGGGAATTAAGTTAAAACCTTGGAAAATAAAGCCAATTTTTTCATTCCGGATAGTGGCGCTCTTGTTATCGCTCAAGTTAGACACGTTAATCCCATCGAGAAAATAGTCGCCGTGGGTAAAACCTTCGAGTAAACCTGCAATATTTAAAAAGGTGGTTTTACCCGAGCCAGAAGGACCTGTGACTGCGACAAATTCGCCTTCGTTCACCTCGAGGTTAAAATCGCGCAGGGCGTGGGTTTCTACTAAATCCGTTTTAAAAACCTTGCTCACATTCTTCATTGATAACATGTTAATTTCCTTTAAATAATCAAATCTATTTTTGCGCCTAGACTCTGCGTCTACACCTTAGGCATCGACTCATGTACGACCGTAATCAGCACAGCTTTATCAGCCAAAGAATGGCTCAACGACACACTCTAAAAACCACATAAAAGCGCCCAGCATAAGGTTGACAGTTTCGGTTGAAACCTCACCCACTTGGCGAAACTCATCCAAAGGATTGCTCCATTCCAACAAATTGAGTCCGAGGAAAAACCAGCTATTGGCCTCACCGACACTTAGTTCCACCGCAACCACCAGTAATAATAAGGCTAGTACTCCAAACATTTTGGATGACATCAACACGCTGATATCAAATTGTTTATCACGCATATCCGGCTCCTATTCTTATCCATGTCGCAGCAGGTTTCGTCATTCACCTTGATCACTGCGCTGTTAAATTCATCAGATTGGTTGTTTAATAATTTACGAATATCGGTCATCAATGAATTCTGACCTGTTCGGCGTGATTAAAGGGATCGACACTTGAAATAACCCACTCATCTCCGGCTTTGCCACCATCAAGCACTTCGACTTGGCTCAGGCTAGTACTGCCGAGCTTAACCTCACGACGACTGGCTAAATCGCCCTCGATTTGATAAGCCACATTACCTCCACCGCTGGTCATAAAGGCGCCGCGTTTTACCATAAGAACATTGGGTCTGTGCTCTAATAACACTCGGGCCGAGATGCGTTGATTCTGGCGCAGTGTTAGGCTGTCGCTTTGGTCAAATTGCACCCTAGCGGTCACTTCACGGTTACGCACTTCAGGGGAAATCGACGATAACTTGCCCATTAACTTAATACTGCCAAAACTCAACTCGACTTCCATGCCTAAACCCAGATCATCCGCATAGGACTCAGGCACGGCTAACTCAGCCTCATAGGCGCTTAAATCCACGACGGTTAAAATCGGTTGGTTAGCGCTAAGACGGGTTTTCTGCTCGGTAATCCAGTTACCGATAATGCCGTTAACAGGTGCAACAATATTCAAGGCATCGACTTGACGTTCTAATTCACGCACCGCGAGAGTTTGACGCTCAACTTCTAGGGCTTTATTTTTAATTTCAAAGGTTAACGTATCTTTCGTTAACGCCACTTCTTGCTCGGCATGCTTAAACTTCAGCTTGGCTTTGTGTAAATCATCTTTGCCCTTTTCATAATCAATCTGGCCAATAAGCTGACTTTGAATCAGCTCCTCTCCGCGTCGGCTTTCCCTATCCGCCGCTTCAAGATCGACCGTTGCGATATCTAAGGTTTGATAAGCTTGTAATTGATCGCGTCTTGCATCCAACTTAGCGCGCTCTAATGCACTCTCCATGCCCGCTAATAGGGACTTGGCTTGCTCTAGCTGATTTGTGAGTCTTGGACTATCGAGTTTGGCGACCACATCGCCCTTATTAACAGTATCGCCAGGATTGCTGAGCAGGGTCACAGTGCCTTCCTCTGTGCTATACAAAATAGGCGCATTGGCCGCCACGATTTTACCTGTGGTCGCCACATCGCGGGTTAACGTTCCAACAAAGAGTTTTGCGGTAGTGATGTCGCTGCGGCTTAAGGATTTGCTCACGCTATCAGTGCCTAAACTTGCCCACACTAAGGCGCTGACTAATAAGGCGCAACCGCCAATGATCAGCGGTAACTTAAGACGTTTAGAGGTCGATGGCACAAGTACTGTATCTTGGCCGCTAGTATCTTTAATCATGGCTTTACTCGCTTCCCTGTTGGAATCATCAGTGCCGGAACGTATCAACGGACACTATTGGAAATCTCTACCCTAGAGATAGCAAAGCCTATGCCAAACAAGTAAAATCATTTACTTTCATAATCTTAATAAAAAATCACAGATAAAAGTGTCCGCGGACACTGGGGCTTTTATTTAAAAGTGTCCGCAGCAGTGAAATGAAAAGTGTCCGATTGAAAAAAAGCAGTTCCTAGATTCTAGGGTCTAGAATCTAGATTTATTAACCAAAACAGCCGAGTTTCCCTTTACAGTAAAATCCTTGCCACATAAGATCCCGCCACCCTCGCAGCAAAAACAATCAAAAGACCAAACCCTATGACCACAATAACAATCACTCGCCCAGACGACTGGCATATTCACTTAAGAGACGGCGCCCAGCTTAAAGATACAGTGCGCGACATCAGCCGCTATATGGGCCGCGCCATCGTGATGCCAAACTTAGTGCCCCCCGCTATCGATACCGAAACCGCACTGGCCTATTACGATCGCATTAAAGCGCAAGTGCCCGCGGGCTCACAATTCGAACCTTTGATGGTGTTGTATTTAACCGACAAAACCAGCCCAGATGAAATCCGCAAGGCCAAAGCCTCGGGTAAAATTGTCGCCGCTAAACTCTACCCAGCGGGCGCGACGACTAACTCAGATTCCGGTGTGACAGATGTTAAAAACATCTATCCCGTACTCCAAGCCATGCAAGAAGTCGGCATGCTGTTTTTAGTCCACGGTGAAGTTACAGATTCAGCTATTGATATTTTCGACCGCGAGCGTGTCTTTATTGAAAATATCCTCAGTAAAATTGTCGCCGATTTCCCCGCGCTTAAAATCGTGCTTGAGCATATCACCACCAAGGATGCGGTCGATTTTGTCACTCAAGCCTCAGACAATGTGGCCGCGACTATCACGGCCCACCATTTACTGTATAACCGTAACCACATGCTGGCTGGCGGTATTCGTCCGCATTTTTACTGCCTGCCGATTTTAAAACGCAACACCCACCAGCAGGCGTTGTTAGGTGCAGCGGCAAGCGGCAGCAAGAAGTTTTTCCTCGGTACAGATTCAGCGCCACACGCCAAGGATAAGAAAGAAGCCGCCTGTGGCTGCGCGGGCTCCTACACTGCTCATGCCGCCATTGAGCTGTATGCCGAAGCCTTCGAGTCGGTCAATGCGCTGGATAAACTCGAAGCGTTCGCAAGCTTTAACGGCCCAGACTTTTACCATCTGCCACGTAATACCGATACCATCACGCTGGTCAAAAAGTCATGGGATGTCCCTGCAACTTACCCGCTTGGCGATACTAATGTAGTGCCTATTCGTGCTGGAGAAGCCATTGATTGGCAAGTTGAGTAAACCTTAAGTCTTTAACATCAAGTCGCCTACGGGCGACTTTTTTATCAGATTTTGATTTTTAATCCACAATCGGTCAGTATCCTGCGCTTAGAATACGGCCCTTACTTATCACCTTTTAAGAGAAAATCAGTATGCCCACAAGGATGTTATTCTCCGTTTTATCTTCAAGCCTGTTGCTGACCGCCACGATCTCTTTGCCGACCTTTGCGGCCAATGAACTCACAGGGATCTGGCAGGGACAGTTAGGTAAAAGCAAGGTCAGAATTTGTTTTAATCAATATGGAACAGGCAGTTATTACTATCAACGCTACTTAACGCCGATAAGACTCGAGCAGCAAGATGAACTGTGGAAAGAAGAAGGCAATACCGGAAATTGGCAGTTTGATAGTGTCACGCCACAAAAACTGAGCGGCCATTGGTTTAAAGATACCGCGAGTAAATCGTTACCAGTGCAACTTGAGCGAGAAATCAGCCCAGATAAGGTCGAGGATTGTGGTGCAGATGCTTACAATCTACCGCTAGAAACCACGCCAAAACTCAGCCGAGGTAAATGGCAAAGCTACGAAAATATTGAGTATCGCCCGCTGACTTTTGGCACAGATGTAGGTATCGAATTTAAAGGCCCACAAACGGGTATATTGGCAATTAATCAATGGCTTGAACATAAGCTCACCGATGAAGTCCAACTAGCACAAACCTTTGACACTCGCCGCAGAATGCTGGCACAAATGGGCAGTTTTGTAACTGACGAAACCTTTGCCGAACCGATTTTTATTAATCAGCATTGGCTCAGTGTGCGCCTATATCGCTGGGCGGCAGGTTATGGCGCCAATGGTATCAGCCAAGAATTTGTGAGTTTCTCCCTTAACGACGGCAAACCTTTCCACCCATGGCAATGGTTTCTCGCCGATACTCAACCACAAAGCATGCTCGAGGGTATGAGTCATCCTTTACCCCCAGCATTAAGGGACAAATTGTTTGCTGGCAAAGCACCGGACGCAGAATGCCCCACATCCGACGGATCGGGATATTACCAGCTCACCCTTGAGCCAAAGGGCATCAAATTCTGGGAAACGCCCCGCGGCGATGGCTGTGAAAATGAGTTTATCCTCAGCCCGCAAGAAGCCATGCCCTATGCCACGCAATGGGGACAGACACAGCTTAAGCTATTGGAATAGTGTACTTAACTGAGAAAATATTAGAGGGAAAGAAAGCAGTCATGGCGATGATGCCTAACTGCCAGTTCGCCATCCCTGACTCTCGTTCGTAACACTGCTACACAGCACTCACCCTAGCGAAGTTACAGGTATTGATTAGTAGCTTCGCCGGGAGTTGGCATATTTCTGATGCTTAACATGGCCAGTTATTAAGTGGAATTTAAAAGTGTGTCTAGTCCGAATATAAATTAAGCAAGATAGACGATAGATGAATCAATCTTGCAGAATCACAAAGGTCAGCTACATTTGAGCCTAAAATACAAAATGCTCAATGAGTTACATTGAGCATTTTAGCTAAAATAAATGGCAGCCTATATCAGAAGTAATCAGACTTTCTACCACATTTAAATACTAGGCACAGCTACAGCATTCGCGGCACGTGTCTCACGTTTGTTTACCATCGAAATAAACACTAAGCCAAGCACAGGGACAATCACTGCTGCATAAGGGATCATGCCTGCGCCCATCTGACTATCCAGCACCATCCCCCCTAAAAATCCACCGAACGCATTAGCTAGGTTAAAGGCTGAAATATTAGCGGTTGCTGCCAACTCTTGGCCTTCACCACCGTGATTCATTACCCGTAACTGCATCGCAGGAACATTAGCAAACGAAGCGATACCAAAGACAAAAACGGCAATCACAAACATCACTTTGCTGTCCAGCGCGAAACCAACCAGTAGCAGCGACACTATCATGGCTATCGCCCAAAACATCGACGATTTCTGCAGGTTTTTATCCGATGAACGCCCACCTAAAGTGTTACCCAATATCAAACCTAAGCCGACGATAACTAAAATCCACGTTACTGCATGTTCACTAAAGCCCGTAATGTGCATCGCAATTGGCGCAATATAACCGTAAACAGTCATAAAACCGGACCAAGCAAATACAGTGATAGCAAGACTAATCAACAACATAGGGTTTTTAAACGCTCGCAGCTGAGCCGAAACATTTTTCGCTTCACCATGGCCGGTCGCATTAATAAACTTGAAGATAGACGCGATTGAGATAACGCCCAATATCGCGACTGTGATAAAGGTGGTTTGCCAACCAAATTGCAGGCCAATCCAAGTGCCACCTGGTACACCCAATACGTTCGCTAAAGTTAAACCCGCAAACATCTGACCCACAGCACGTCCGGCCATTTTTTCAGATACCAAACTGGTCGCCACTACGGCACCTATGCCATAAAATGGGCCTTGAACTAAGCCAGTAATCACTCGGCTAATCATCAGCAAGGTGTAATTGGGGGCAAATGCCGACAGCAAATTACCCAAGATAAACAGCACCATTAAGCTGGTCAGTACGGTTTTTTTATTGAACCGCGCCAAGTAAATCGTGAGGATAGGACCACCAAACACAATTGCCAATGCATAGGCGCTGATCAAATACCCTGCCTGACCTTCACTAATAGACAAAGACGTGGCAATTTGTGGCAGGATACCAGCAATCACAAACTCTGCGGTGCCAATTGCAAACGCTGCTAGCGTTAGTATCCACACTTGTAACGGCATTTTTTCCTTGTTCATTGTAATCTCGCTTATTTCAAATTTTGTGTAGGGAACATACCGGCGATGTGTTATCAGCTCGGTGCAATCATGGGTAAAAGCACTATTTATTCAGCGCATTAGTTAATCAGCGCGCCACCATCAACATCGATAATGGCGCCAGTCATAAAGCTGTTGTTAATGGCAAGGTAATAGGCCATAGCGATATCACTCGGCTCACCCACTTTTGCCACAGGCAATGTGGTTTTGGCTTGTTCGTACATCGCCGTTTGCGCTGGCATTGACCCGGTTCTTGTTAATCCAGGGCTAACGGCGTTGACTCTAATGGGGGCAAGCTCTTTAGCGAGCACCTTAGTAAAGGCTTCTAAGGCGGCGTTCATTGTGCTTTTAACATAGGTATTAGCGACCACTTTTCGTGACAGCATCCCAGTGGTTAGTGTGATAGAACCACCTTGTTTAATGTAACGAACCGCCTGTTTTGTAGCATTGATTGAACCCCAAAACTTAGTGTCAAAAGCCGCTTTAGCTTGTTGAATATCGACATCAACGACCTTGCCAGCTGGCGCAGAAGAACCCGCGGTGATCACTAAGTGATCGAACGCACCAATGGATTCAAAAAATCGATTTACCGATTGTTCGTCCGCCACATCTACGCCTGTTTGACGACTGGCGACATGGACAATCTGGTTGTCTACCGTTAGCTGCCTAGCAAGCGCAGCCCCTATTCCTGATGTTCCGCCGATGATGACAACCACAGCTTTATCGCTATTGCTCTGATTACTAATCTGATTACTGATATGGCTGCTCATATGACTACTCTCTGTACTGCTGATTGGTTAGTAGAGCCAGTATATTCATTCGACATATTTTGATAATTGATTAATATATGAATTCATTATTCAGCTCAGACAAATAATAGAAGTGAAAATGGATAAATTTTCAGATATGGCGCTGTTTATCAGCATAGTGAAACATCAAGGGTTAGCAGCGGCGGGCCGCGAGCTCGGACTTTCTCCAGCAACCGTCACGGCGCGCTTACAAGCACTTGAAGATCGCTACGGGGTTAAGCTGCTCAATCGAAGCACTCGACATCTGTCACTCACAGACTCAGGGGCCCTGTATCACCAAGCATGCTTGGGGATTATCGAAAATGTAAAAGAAACCGAAAATTTGCTGCAGAATGGGGTAAAAGAGGTCAAAGGCACCTTAAAAATTGCTGCGCCAAAAGATATAGGTAAACAATATATACTGCCGATTTTGTCCGCCTTCACCGACCGCTACCCCGATATCGTTCCCTATCTGTATCTCAATGATAATTTGTCTAATATTGCCGAATCGGGCATAGATGTCGTTATTCGCTACGGTGATTTAACTGACAGTAATCTGATTTTAAGGCGGCTCGCACCGAGTCGACGGGTACTGTGCGCATCTCCGGAATACCTTGCGCGTAAAGGCACTCCCGTTAAACCGCAAGACCTCAGCCATCATGATTGCCTCGCTATGCTGCGCAGTAATGAAGAGCTCAAAACTTGGCACTTTCAAGACCAAGAAGGTCGCAACTCAGTCACTGTCACCCCAAAACGGTTTTCTGATGATGGCGAAGTGATCCGTTGCTGGGCATTAGAAGGCGCGGGGATCGCGTTAAAATCACTGCTCGATGTGCAAAATGACATTAATCAGCAACGCTTAGTGACAGTTTTAAATGGCTACATGAAAAACTTTAATAGCTCGACCACAGTCTCAAGTGCCGACCTCAACGTGGTATACATCAGCCGCCAATATCAGCCCAAACGACTGCGATTATTCTTAGATTTTCTGTTCGAACAATTTGAAAAGCAGCTGGAGCATTAATCGCTAAACGTCGATCAAACGGGGCAACTGCATCAACCAATAGACGCAAAGTATTTTATCGATGTGATCAACTGTATTTTAACGCATCACCTCGCAAGGATTACGTGTAAACAGCGCATGGCTTATGCCCCGCAATGTAAGCAGCAATAGCAGTGGTCATTACGGCTAAACCCGGCATAGAATTAAATGTACTTTTGCCCAATAGAAAATTACTAAGCACCCTCTACAATTAACCATCAGCTCACACTGCAAACTAGCAATGAGCGATCCACAACTTGATACTAACGAGGGAACTCATGAACACTAAAATCATCATCACAGCAAGCATTGCACTATTAATATCGGCAAATAGCTACGCCATTAACGATGAATATCGCAAGTTACTCGAGCGCTCTGGCTGCACCCAAATGTCAGAAGCCCAAGGCTGCGATATCCACAAAACCAAAGAGGAAAATGCTAAGGCAAGCGCCATGTCCCAAACCGCAGATGACGCTAAGGTAATCATTCCCAATGCCCGACAATGGCTTGCAACCGCCAGCTCAGGCGCGACGGTTGCCAACATTCAAATCGATGATAAAAATCAGGTTTGGGTTAATGGTAAACACGTAAAATCGAGCCATAGTGATGGCGCAATCAAATTCAAACAAGGCATGGTGGAGTTCACCATTTATCCTGATGCAAGCATGAATAAAGACAGCTCGTGGATTGATACTGATGCAGGAACTCAAGGCTCAATTACCGCGAAGTAACATTCAGTAGATGTCTAACAACGATGTGCTGAGCCATCGTTGTTGGGCAAACGCATTAGTGAGATTAAAGATTATCTCTTTGAAGTGATGGTGTTTGAGGTTAATGATGAATTGATTCAAGCCATGTGGAGTTTTGCAACCAACTGATTGGTTTTTTTTATAATTTTAAAAAAGTCAAAGTCGTGTGAGCTTGACCTCTGATGTTAAATCAAGAGCCAACCAAGAGGGAATTAACAGCAACTCCCTCTTTAAGAGAGTGATTAGTTCTTTATTTTGTATGCATAGAATTAATCACTTTCATTCCAGTGACACGCCATAAACTCATCCCTGAGGGCTCGACGACGGCATCCATGCCGCCAACGGTCACTTACATGCAAGTGCTTAATTTCGTCAACACTTGAGTAGTCTGTAGCTAAATGACTCATATCTCCGTAAACACCTTAGTAACCAGTCTCATACTACAATAAAAATCACCTAACGGCTCAGAATGTGCCCCCGAGCCTACGCCATCATCCATGATGTCGCCACGTAATTTTTATCAATATATTTCAACAACTTCGTAGAGAATAGCGTATTCCTGTAGTGCAAGGTGATTACAACTCATCTTAATAATCAAAAGGAGTTGCACCAGAACCGTCTTTTTGCACAGCTAGGTTGTCGAGTTCTATGAGTAAATTCATAGTCTTTCTTATTAAATAGCCAAGTTTAATATACCACTACAAATGGAGTTGCAAATTGCCGAACTCGGATACAGAAAACCAGCAAGTAATATCGTGTGTGGCTGATGCCATTAAATTAGCAAAGACAGAAACTTCAAATAACTCTAAGAAATGGTGGTTTAGGGGACAATCTAACGCCCGCCACAATCTTGTACCTAGTTTATTTAGGCCAATAGACGGAAAATACTATGATGAGAACATGCTCATCGATGAGTTTGTAAGGATGCATCCAGAAGCAAGAGAACGTCATACCGATGTTTTAGAGCTTCTTACTTATGCCCAACACTATGGCTTACCGACAAGACTTCTCGATTGAACGGAAAATGTATTAGTTGCTCTTTATTTTGCGTGCTCAACAGAAAATAACCTTGATGGTAAACTCTTTTTTTTACCCGATTTTGTAGACGATATATTTGATTTCGATTATTACAACTTTGATTTTGGTAAAATATTTCTCACCAAATTAATAGAATATAATGATGCAGATGACTTTGATAATATTTTTAAACAGGTCGCATCTTCCATCCGCGAAGATCATCTTGAATTCTTAAATAACCAGATTCTCTTTAATGGATTACGTTTTGATGATTTTTTAGAATTAGAAAAGAAATATCATGGCCAGCTATCTGACAAAGGGGTTGATTTGATTTGTAAAGCAATCAATGGAGGAGCCCATGAACAGATAAAACATGCTGGATTCATGTACACACCAAAACGCCTTAACAAACGATTAGTCACACAACAAGGTTGCTTTACCTGCCATACAGGTAAAATATTGTATAACCAACAATATGTTAAAGTTAACGATGAATTTGATAAATTTTCACATTCCTTCATTATCCCAGCTAAGTTCAAGGAAGATATATTAAATGAACTTAAATATTGCGGAATATACGAAGCAACTTTATTTCCTGAACTTGAATATCAAACGAAACATATTAAAAGCTATTCACTGTTTGAACAAAGGTGGTAATTCTAGCTAAATAACACTTTACAACGTTCTAAATTAAGAAACTGAACTTATAGAGCTTTTATGCCTTAATAATGTACCAATAACACCAGAGTCTGAGGAATACACTATCCCCTCGGAGTTGCCGCAGGGCGAATAGGCAAATTGCGTGAGTCCAGCCATGGATGGCTGGCTAGCTTTCGCAGGTGCAGGGACGCATCCTTCGAAAGCGATAGCAAATTTGGCAATGAGCACAAGGGGCTTTCAACTCCGTTAGGGGCGTCATGGAGCATCCAAGGAGGATAGGACGAGCAGTCCTCCTTGGTCGGGTGTGGGGTGAAGCCCCACGACTTTGATTTAGATTTTAGAAATACATCAAATCAACTATCAGACATACACAGGGATTAACCAAATTAAGCACTATCATGGAAGTGACCGTCCGTGGCATGGTCGCTTATTCATATCCATGTGATCGCGACATTAGTATGTCCTATACAGCAGATGCCGCCATCGACCCCTCATGGACGACTATTTTAAAACCAAAGTCGGCGTGTCAGTGGAATGATAGTGCTGAATGGATATGCGGAATGAAAGCTCCACCTATATTTACAAACGCACGAAGGATTAAGTTGGCATCCCAACTAAACTGCGGACAAAACTGAGTATTCATGATCTCACCCTGCGGTAGATTGCATTAACTCACCAAAATATTTTTTGTTTACGAAAAAGTCTTAACCAAACATATCCTCATTGATCAAAATAGGCTGAAAGAGCAAAATGCGCCTCTTGAAGCCGTATGCCAATTCGACTAACGCTCCTGTGTCTATGGCAAAATTAAATGTGTTGATTATGTGAAGGTAGGTGCAATGGATAGCTCAATATTAGTTTTTGACTCAGGTTCAGGTGGACTGACTGTCGCGGCCGAAATAAAAAAGAGAATCCCCAACATACGGCTGAGTTACGTCTCTGATGCTGGCTTTTTCCCTTACGGAAAAAAGCCGCACGATATACTTAAAAAGCGAATTTTAGACGTTATATCCAAAGCAGGCGCACTGACTCAACCCGATATTATCGTTATCGCCTGCAATACAGCGAGTACCATTGCGCTAGACTTACTTCGTGCTGAACTCAATATACCTATTGTCGGCGTTGTCCCTGCGATAAAACCTGCCGCTTCGTTATCAAAATCAAAGGTAGTGATGGTACTTGGCACTCACACCACGGTGAACTCAGCTTATGTGAAGATGCTGATCACAAATTTCGCCACAGAATGTAAGGTTTTAGTAGAAGACTCTGAAGCGCTGGTTCTCGCCTCAGAGCAAAAACTTCTCAGCAATGGGTTTGATCCCGACATTGTAACCCAGGAAATTCAGCGTATTTTTAACAAACCCGATGCGTTTAATACCGATGTATTAGTGCTAGCTTGTACTCACTTTCCACTTATCAATGCAGAAATCAAAAATGCCCTTCCCCACCAGGTTACCGTCATTGATTCTGGATTAGCCATTGCTAATCGAACGCACTCATTGTTGAAAATCGAGCACCAAACGTGTAGCCCGATACTCGATCCAGAAATAACGTTTTACACCACTGGGAATGTAGATTCAGAACAAGCGAAACAAAGCAAAATTGAAGCACTGCTTCAGTGCCCCATTAAATTTAAGCCTCTGTTATTGTAATATTTTTAGCTCATTTTCTTTTAAAACCCGTTTTCAAAGAAATCTAAATGATTCCCCTAAAAGACACCCACGAAATAAATGCTATATCGCATCGCTGATTGTTAAATGTTGGATCTTAACAGGCCGCTATTGCGGCCTTTTTTGTATCAGCTACTTCCTGAAGTGCTTGTCTTCGCATAAAATTCGGCCCGTTTACTGGTGCGCATGAGGCGCAAGTTATCGGTGTAAAAGGTGTAGTTAAATGGAACTTTCGATTCGCAGTTTATTCACTGCAGCGGGCATGATGTTATTATCCTCTTTAACGGTTATTCCTGCGGCAAACGCTGCGGGCAAAGCCGTCCATCCCACTGTCGATTTACCGAATGGCCAATGGCTTAATTTTCACCAAAAAGACAATCAAGTGTGGAGCGAAATGTCCGACGGCGATGCGCCCGGGGTACATCTTGATGATTATGGTGCGGCTGAAATTGTGGCAGTTTTTTACTATGACTTTGATAAGGGTGGCGACAAAGAAGTCGTGGTCATGCTTAAAGATGCTGATGGTCAGCATTTACGGGGTTATGGTTTTGAGGATTCAAAGCTCACTAAGCTGCCACGCCTTCAAGTTGTGCTGGATGAAGTCGCCCCGACGTTATCGTCATTTACCGTCAGCGACACCCGCAAAGTGTTAAACCAAATTCCGCCGCAACAATATCGCATGACCTATGATGTTGAGGCGATAGAAGATCCCGCCATTAAAGCGATTATCGATGGTTCAACCAAGCTCAAACCAACCTTAATCGGCTATCGCAATGCTAAAGGTTTACCCGCCGATGTGAAAACCGCGGACGAATATAAATTACGTTACCCCCTCACCCGCAAAGATAAAGATGCCCAAGGCCGCGAGCATCAATACAGTTTAGTGACCCACTTTTATCGCAATGATTATCGCGAACAACAGGGCAGTTTTGTGTTGGTGAGCGTTGTCTTTGAAGCCGATGATGTGGACTGGCTAAACAGTAGTGAGGGTGAGATCCCAAAAACGGGCCCAGCTTATGATTATATGAATCTCGGTGGTTCTTGGGCTGGACTTGCGCTTGAAAGTCATTATGCCCAAGGTGTGCTCGATGGCCCCTATATCGCCTACGATAACCGTAATGCCAATATCATGTTGAATGGTCAGTACAAACAAGGCAAAAAAGTCGGTAAATGGATGGAGGCTGACGGCCAAGCAAGCTATTGGGAAGGTGAATATCTTGACGGTAAAAAGCAAGGTAAATGGATTGCACAGTCCATGTTCGATGAGGCAGATAACTACGGTTTTGCCCATTACAATCAAGGAGTGCTTGATGGCCCCTATGAAATCTATGAGCCCGAATATGGCGCAGACACAGGAGATAAGCGATTGTCTGAAAAAGGCATTTATCGCAACGGTGTCAAAGACGGTGAATGGCTTGAGAGCAATGGCAATAAAGGTCACTATCAAAACGGCATTAAACATGGCCCTTGGGTAGATAAAGTCTCGCTTGGCGAATACCGCAACTATGTGGGTAACGGGGCTTACCTTGATGGCAAGCGCACTGGCCCTTGGGTATTTAAAACTGACAAGAAATCACGGATCGAAGTGACTTATCTCAGTGGATTACGTGAAGGTGAAGAAAAACTAATCAGCGATGAAAATGTGCTCTTTGCCAATAAGTATTATAAACAGGGCCTGCTCGATGGTCAGAGTATTTGGTACTCAGCACAGGATGTCGTTAGCGGCATTAGGAACTATCGCAAAGGTGAGTACCATGGCATGCAGGCTATTTTTGATCCTAACCACAATCATAGGCTTATGGAGTTAAGTCATTATGAATATGACGAAACCCTGCCAGTCAAACCCTCTCAGGACGAGTGCATTATACGAGAAAATCCCTATAGTAATGACTGTAAGGACATACTGAATCCCCCCTTTAGAAATACGCCATCGATTAAGCATGGGGAACAATATTATTATGATAGTAAAGGAAAATTATACAAATTTTCTGACTACCATCATGGCAACCTCATCAAAGAATATGAATTCGATGAAGAGGGGCATGTCCAAAAGCTGCAAAATAATCAACAGGGGCAAGACAGTCAAATCAGCATCCACTACAAGAAGGATGGCGGTTATTCACTGTCCAATTACAGCGACAATGAGCAACGTGGCTGGACATATGAAATCGATAACAAGGATCGATTACTGTCCCTGAAGTATTACCACGATGGTGAGAAAAAGGGGTTTATCATCCGCTATAACACAGATGGAAGTTATGCGATTACAGAAAGGTAAACATTAATATCGAACATCAGGCACTGCTTATCCTTTTATCCTAATGGTTAACCCAAGACCTTGAAGACAATTACCAGCAAAAAGGCAAAGTTTAAAGTTGGGATATAGGGTAATGCGGATGCCATTGATTAAATTGACCTATATAAGCCTAATTAAAGTGCGCTTTATTCAGGCTAAGTAGAAATGGTTATTTTACCAATCACTTAGTTTGTTCTTGTTAATAGATGTAATGGTGCGTCATCACTTAAATAAATATCATCCACCAGATATAGCTTATTAGTACGGATCATCTGACGAATCGCCTCAACATAGGCGTGACCACGCTCCGAATATCGGTCTAACGTCCCTGCGAGTGCAGAGCCTGTCACAGCTTGATTAGCTTGTCTTGATTGGGCACGAAAATCTCGCATCTTCTGATAAGCATTATGGGTATTCAAATTCAACAAATACCCTTCTACTGAAGCAAATGGTGTATCGAATCGTGCTAAACCATAATTGCCTAAACCTTGGCGCTTTTGCCTAGGTTCCATACCATTACCCTTGAAATCCCACTGCCCAAATAATGCATTACCTTCACGGGCAAATCGCGATGTGCCCCAACCGCTTTCTTTTGCTGCTTGAGCTAACACTAACGATGGTGGCAGGATATCCACCCTTTCAAGTAGCATTTGTCTTTGGGCTTCTAACAGCGGTTTATCTTCACTGCTTATTACTTTGTACTTTACCCCTAAGGCTAATAACGCAATATCATCAAGGGGGGCAGACATAATGACCTGTCTTTCTTGTAAAATTTTCTCATTCGCCAATAAGACTAAAGGGGCAATCATTCTAAGAAACACCATTTTCTTTTGCTTCACCGGGAGTTGGCTTGACACTGAACTCCAGCCCTCACCCACGGCATCAAAGGTCAATCTAGGGACCGATTTATTACCATCACGAAAGCTTTCTGGCGTGTAATTAAGCGAGTCAAACAAGCCCATGAGTTCATCGAGAGAACTGATATTCAGACTCAGTTGTTTAGACTCTGGATTGTCGAAGGATGACTGCTCAAGTATTTTGGGGGATGAGAAATGTTCAGCAACCGTTGGATTTGCAACAGCACCTTGATTCGCTTGCACCAAGGAAGTCGTCATCAGTTTTGGCAAACTCTGCATATGATGCAGAGCACTCTGACTGGCAACTAAAGGATTGGAAGCCGTCTGAGACTGAAAACCAAGAGTATCAACTGGCAGCCTATTTGAAATCAGCTTAGTCGCTAGCGTTTCTTGCACATACACCGAAGAGCATAAAACAGACAAAGCAATGAGTGCGAGCATAGCAACGGGAAGCTTAAACTTTATAAACATGGTATCTCTTTAACTGAGGTAAAACGGTAGCAATGGGATTAGCCAATACATCGGGTGCGTAAGGTAACAGTAAAAACCTGACAGTTTGCTTAATAGATATACAAAATGGCCGATTACGATCATTTTATTAAAGAGAATAGGACGAGCGCCTTCCTGGCCGCCTCTAGACCCAATGTCAGCAATTAAATCCAACATCTTGATTTATTTAAACTCAATATAAAAATAGCGAGCGTTCACTCGCCAATAGAGGTTGGCGAAATAAAATCAACTTATTCCAGTGCCAGCAAAACGAGGTAAAGCCTCTTCAAGATAGCCGACGCAGGTGCGAAGTTTGGCAGACGTTTCTAATCGTGAAGCATAAATTACATGAATTTCAGCGGATTGATGATACTCGGGGAGTACTCTGACTAATGTGCCACTTAAGAAATCTTGCTGTAAATCCCAGATGGAGCGCAACATAATACCGTGGCCTTTAAGGCACCACTGCTTAGCGACAGTGCCATTGTTGGTCATCAAGGAAGCCGCTAAATCAACCGAGGCTATGCCAGCCGTACTTTCCAATCGCCACACTCTATGGTTTTGATCGCGCTCGCGGATCCCTATGCACTTATGCTCGGCTAATGCCGCGAGATTGTTTGGCATGCCATGCGTGTCGATATAGGTCGGCGACGCCGCCAATACCCGATAATTACTCGCAAGACGCTTAGCAATCATTTGCGGTGGCAATTCGCCACCGACACGGATCTCCAGATCAAAACCTTCAGAGACCAGATCGACGGGGCGGTCGAGCAACTCTAAATCAACTTCTAATTCGGGATAGTGGAACACGAGGTCTGAAATAATCGGTGCAATGCAGTGGCTGCCAAATCCTGTGCTGGTTGCGATACGTAATCGCCCCCGTGGCACTTGCTGCTCTAAGCTAATTTCAAGGCTCATTTGCTCCATTGTATCGAGCAAACGTTCGGACCATTCCAAGGCAATCTTGCCCTCTAAGGTGAGGCTGACACGTCTGGCAGAACGCAGAAACAAGCGCACTCCGAGCGCTTTTTCTAATAGGCCAATGCGTTTACTCACATACGCTGGAGAAAAAGATAATTGCTCCGCAGCGGCTGTAAATCCCCCGCTTGTAGCGGCGAGAACAAAGACCCGTAAATCTTCAAGTGGCGGCAGTTGACTCACAATTCGTAATCCTTAACAAAACATTTAGCCTATTCATACACGATACGAATATGGAATAACATACTAAAAACGCAGAATCCCCTATTGGAGTCGAAGATGTCTAAGGTAAAAATCGCCGTAATTGCCGGAGATGGCATAGGTACAGAAGTGATCCCCGAAGGGATACGCACACTCGAAGCCACAGGAAAAATCTTAGGTTTGACGTTTGAGTGGACCTATTTCGACTGGTCCTGTGAAACCTACCATAAAACCGGTCGCATGATGCCAGAGGATGGACTTGAGCAACTAAAATCCTTTGATGCCATCTACTTAGGCGCTGTTGGATTTCCAGGAGTTCCCGACCATATTTCACTCTGGGGATTGCTACTACCGATCCGCAGAGCCTTTGAGCAATACGTGAACCTTAGGCCTATTCGGTTATTTGAAGGCGTGCCCTGCCCACTCGCAGGCAAAAAGCCCGGCGATATCGATTTTTATGTAGTACGTGAAAACGTGGAAGGCGAATATTCCGCCGTCGGCGGCATTCAATATGAAGGCACTGAACATGAGATAGTCTCCCAGCAGAGCATTTTTACCCGTCGTGGCACAGATCGCATCTTAAAATATGCCTTCGATTTAGCCCAAAGCCGCAAAGCAAAGCACTTAACCTCGGCGACCAAATCCAATGGCATATTTCACGCTATGCCCTATTGGGATAGTCGCGTCGTGGAAATGGCAAAACAGTATCCAAATGTTAAGGTCGACCAATATCATATCGATATTCTAACGGCAAATTTCGTGCTGAAACCCGAGCATTTTGACGTGGTTGTTGGCTCAAATTTGTTTGGCGATATCCTGTCTGATCTTGGCCCTGCGTGCACTGGCACAATTGCCATTGCCCCTTCGGCGAACATCAATCCAAGCAAGGAATTTCCGTCGATGTTTGAGCCGGTACATGGTTCGGCGCCGGATATTGCAGGCCAAGGTATTGCCAATCCTTTAGGGACAATTTGGGCAGGCGCTATGATGATGCAACATTTAGGTTATGGCGCAATGCACGACCTGATACTCAGCGCGATAGAAAGCGTATTGAAAGATAAGCAGTCTTTAACCCGCGATATGGGCGGAACGGCAAATACTTGGGAACTGACCGATGCGGTGATCGCTGCGATTAGTCGCAATTAAAACGTGCATTAAAACCTAATGCTAAAAGCCCTTTAGCATTAGGATTGAAAGGAGTTTAGACTATCAAGCCGCTGATAATAAACGCATCAATAAGCTAACCAGTTAATGCATTTATTAAAGGCCCCTCCTTACAGCGGCATTCTGTACTCAATGACTCCCGGTTTTTCACCAATCCAGTTATAGAGTTTTTGCGCGGTTAAATTTGTTTCCTGTGTATGCCAGTACAGGCGCGCGCAGTTGTGTTCAATGGCCGCTTGCTTTACATACTCAATCAATTGTTTTCCAACATGTTGCCCCCTTGCCGTTGGGGCAACAAACAAGTCTTCAAGATAACAATAATCCGTTTCGGCCCAAGTAGAACGATGAAAAACATAGTGCACAAAACCGAGTAAGTTTTGGCCCTCTCTTGCGACGGCGCAATAAATAGGTTCTTGGTCATCGAAGAATCGGCGCCACGTGGCTTGGGTGGTCGCTTCCGATAACGCCACTTTGTAAAAAGTCTGGTAATCACGCCAGTGTGGTAACCAGAGTAAATAGTCCGTTTCTTTAACCATATCAATGGTTACTGTTAGTGATTGGCTGGACATTAGCGCACTCCTTGAAATTAAGTAAATGGTCTCAGTTTTACTGAAGCAAGATTCTAGATTCAATTGTGGTACCGCATAAGGTACACTTTTTGTATTTTTTCCAGTACCAGTTAGCAAATGAAAAAACCTCAATCCAATTTCCCTCACTTGCAACTCAAAGATGGCATCCTCAAAGATCAGCTTTATCATGCGTTTAGAGAGGCCATTCTTGATGGACGTTTACACCCGAGAATGAAACTCCCATCCAGCAGAGCCTTGTCGGAAACCATGCAGATTTCACGTAACTCAGTACTGCAAGGGTTTGAGCGCCTGATTGATGAAGGCTATCTGCTGACTAAACCGGGATCGGGCACTTATGTTTCAGATACCATTCCCGATGAACTGATCGATATACCAAACCGTGCCAGAGAAAGCGCTCAAGCTTTTGATTCCAAATTAGAAATTAATCCACAGTTAATAGAAATGACGCGACTGAAAGCGAAGGCGAATACGGACCACAGCCATAGCATGTTTAATATTGGCGTCGGATGCGTCGATCTTTTCCCGCACCAACTTTGGGGGCGGCTGTTAGGCCGAGTTTGGCGGCAATCGCGTAAAACCTTAGGTAAATCAAACCATAGCGCGGGGTATTTGCCGCTGCGTGAGGCGATAAGTGATTATGCGCGTTCGACACGCGGCCTCAATTGCACACCTGAGCAGATCATCATAGTCAATGGAACTCAGCAGGCCATTAACCTCACAGCGCAGGTACTACTCCAACAGGGAGATGAAGTCTGGCTTGATGAACCTGGGTATGACGGGGCTTTAGGTGCTTTTCTCTCGCAAACTATGCGAGTTCGTCCTGTGAGTGTTGATAATGAGGGCACAAATATTGCCGATGCGATCCAGCGGTGGCCCTCAGTGAAACTGGCTTTTACCGCGCCCTCACACCAATTTCCCCTCGGCGGTATGCTAAGTCTGCCACGACGATTGGCCTTACTCGATTGGGCCGCTGAGCAGAGTAAATGGATTTTAGAAGATGACTATAATAGCGAGTTTCGTTATAGCGCCCGTCCGATACAGGCATTACAGGGGCTCGATAAACATCAAAGGGTGATCTACGCTGGCACCTTTTCCAAGATGTTGCTACCCGAATTACGACTCGGCTTTTTAGTGGTGCCCCCTAAACTGATACAGGCTTTCCAGTTAGCAAAGCATTACGCCGATACACACACGGCTCACCTAGAGCAAGCAACATTAGCGTTGTTTATCGCCGAAGGACATTACGCGCGGCATGTTCGCCGAGTGCGAAAAGCCTGCTTAGCGCGCCAAACGGCGTTAATCGCGGCAATTGAGCAGTATCTGCCCGACAAATTGTCCGTTCAAACCTCAGACTCAGGTATTCACCTCGTGTGTTGGCTGAAGGGCGACTTGACCGAAGAGGAAGTGATCAACAAATGCCGCCAACTCAGTTTAGGTGCACAGCCTTTGTCTCGATATTGCCAAGCACCCTATCCAAGGCAAGCTATCTTACTGGGCTATGCCGCTCATACGCGTGATGAGTTGCGGGAAAGTATCAAAAAACTGGCGCAGATCCTTTAATATCCAAGCTTAAAAAGCCTGAAAGAAAATCCCGAAAGCACTGAAGATGGCAACAAACCATGTGAGGGATCTTAAGGTGCCTTTGTTGGCAAGATAGAGGATGTGATACACAAAGCGGGCGCCGACATGGACGATGGCGAGCCACTCAGTGGTGGGATTCACTTTGCCCGTGGCGATAACCACTAATACGGCTAGGCCAAACACCAGCAATGATTCAAAAGCATTTTGATGTCCCGCTAAAGCGCGAGCGCCAAAACCGGTTAGCTGTGCTTGCTGAGCACGGGGATGATTATTATCGTAACCACCCGCCTTTGCCATCGCCCAAGCCACTGGACCTTTCGCAAGATATGGCAATAACATGGCGACAAATAAGCAAATAAGTAAGGTATTCATGGGGTAATCTTCCTTTGATTGTTGTTTTAAGCTCTACTGTTTGAGTTCTACAGCTATAAGTGCCTAAGTTACAAGTGTATTGGTTAGCGGCGTTATTTCACCATATACATGCCTTCACTTGCGGGACGACTAAATTTAAAGCCAAACTTTTCATAAAGTTCAGGCACATCCGCCATCAGGGTAATATACGCGCCCTCAAAAGCCTCACGATCTAGATAAGCCATGATGTGCTGCATAATAAGCCGCCCTAATCCCTTACCTTGATGCTCAGGATCCACTGCAATATCGACAATTTCGAAGTTGAGCGCGCCGTCACCAACCACACGCCCCATGCCCACAGTCTGCTCGGCGAGCTTTATTTGCACGCCATATAAACTCCTTGGCAAGGCCTTAATCGCACCCTCCAATGGTCTAGGGCTTAAGCCAGAAATCTGTCGTAGGCGAACAAAATCATTGGCAGAAACAACACCTTCAAGCACTTGGTACATGATATTTCCTATTGTTTTATTCAGTCACTTGCTTTCAGACACTTGGCTTTCAACTATTTAGCTTTCTATCACCTCAAGCTCAAAGCCTTCATCCAGAGTCAGCGGCTGAAAATAACCGCTCACATGCCAGAACATCGCCTCAGTATCGAACATGGCGCGCTCAGGGTGGCTTTGTCTGCGTTTATCGAGTTGACTCAAACAAAGCGCATCGCTGTGATTAAGATAAATAAGTTTATGGGCGGCGCAATCAGTAAAAATGCTTCGAAACCACAGGCGCTGATTGATAGTATTCGCGGGAAAGTCCATGACCACAGAAACACCCGAACAGAGCAGTTCCTGCACATGCTTTTTAAGCAAAGGCTTAAGGCGAGCGGAATAGCTCAAGTAAGTATCAAAATCTTTAATTTCATCGGGATATAGCGCCGCCAGCCATGCGTCTTCCGAGATTAAAATACAGTTTTCGGCCTCAGCAAGTTGTCGCGATAAGGTTGATTTACCTGCGCCCATTTTGCCACAAAAGAATATTAACGTACCTTTACTGACCAATTGTCCTAACGCATTCTGCTGTGTCATCTTCACTCCTTGATTACTGGTCTTTTATCTCAGCCGACGATTTCACTCGCTATGACACCAATGAACGACAGTACAGAGCATCACATAAAGCATGAACACCGAGCAAGACTTGGGACGAGTTTAAGGTAATAAAATCCCATTACATTAATGACTATCCTGTGTTTAGACTGCAGACGTTTACCGCTATTCGCACAATCCACAGTTAGCTTTTTTTTGAGTTCTGACATCTCTTCGCCCGCTGAGATCGCCTCGCTCTCTCAGCCCTATCCTTTCCTTAAACCAGGGATAAATCAAAGCATTTAACTCGAAGAATAAAACAATAAACCACATTATTAATCTAACAATTAAGCACTAAAGTAGTAATTTACGCTTAGCAATAAAAACATTGCCACCATTCATGCTATGACATTAATTTAGGCGTATGCTAGGGTAAGAATGAAAGGATAACCGTCATAAGTGCAAAGGAGGCTCTATGAGCACTGTCGTTCCACGTACCGTCACTTCCCCTAAAAAATTCATTATCGGCAAGGGCCTATTAGCTCAAATGCATGATTATGTTAAGGACTTTGGTGACAATGCTTTTATCATCTGCGATGAATTTATCCTCAGCCGTGTGAAGAATGAAGCTGTCGCTGGGCTAGATCAAAATGGGATCAGCAGCCACCTCGAAAAATTCAACTATGAGTGCAGCGAAGCCGAGATAAAGCGCTTAGGCGCGCTGGCAGAACAGCATCATACCAACGTTATTGTTGGAGTTGGCGGTGGAAAAACCTTAGATGCCGCCAAAGCCGTCGCTTTCTATCAAAAACGGCCTGTCATCTTGTACCCCACAATTGCTTCAACCGATGCGCCCTGTACTGCACTTGCAGTGATCTACTCCGAAACAGGTGAGTTTGAACGCTATCTGTTTCTGCCACAGAACCCAGATGCTGTCGTTGCCGACACTGCTATTATCGCCGCGGCTCCGTCCCGATTTTTTGCGGCAGGCATAGGCGATGCACTGGCAACCTATTTTGAAGCTCGTGCCTGCTATCAATCGGATGGCGTCAACCTAGTCCTGAAAAAGCCTTCCCGCACAGGGCTGGGATTGGCCCAACTTTGCTATCAGTTACTGACTGAAAATGTTGAAGCTGCTATGGACGCCGTTAAAAACAAAATAGTCACACCTGCGCTAGAGCAAACCATTGAAGCCACCATCTATCTCAGTGGTGTTGGTGCAGAAGCAGGCGGGTTAGCCGCCGCCCATGCCGTAAACAATGGTATGTCAGCGGTGGCAGACTTACATAAAGCTCAGCACGGCGAGAAAGTCGTCTTTGGGCTGCTAACTCAGCTCGTGCTCGAAAATGCCCCAAAAGCCGAAATCGATAACGTTATCCGCATTATCAAAACGGCGGGACTGCCGCTCACTCTCGCAGATTTAGGGCTGAAAACCTTTATCGAGGCCGAGTGGCGCAAAGTGGCTGAGATAGCCTGTGCTGAGGGCGATACTATGGGCAATATGCCGATGAAATTAACCGCAGATGATGTCTATCAAGCCATGATAGCCGCCAATGCCATGGCTGAACGCTATAAAACAGCTGAAGCTTGTTAACCGTAACAATATGACGTGTACTCCGTAGGTGGCAACAATCTGATTTTATTAATTAATACTACTTAAATAGTTCCTGCTGCCACACGAGTTTACCGTTCATCATAGGCTTCCTTGCCACATAATCAATGGCAAGGGAGTCCACAACAAACAAGACATTTCCACCCTCGATGCCAAAGCTGGCATTTACGCTCTATTTGTTAAACGCTTGGAGGCACATATGGCTTATGCAACAACCAATCCCTTTACGGGAAAGCTCATTAAAGAATTTCCAAATGCAACAGATACCGAAGTCACACAGGCGATAGAATCCGCCCATCAGGCATTTTTAAGCTGGCGAACCACTCCCTTTGCCGACAAGGCCGCAATACTGTCTAAGGCAGCGAAGATCCTCAGAGACAACAAGTCCAAATACGCCAATCTACTGACCTTAGAAATGGGCAAAGTCACAGCAGAAGCCGAAGCTGAAGTCGAACTGTCGGCGCAAATTTTCGAATACTACGCCGAACATGCCGAGCGACTGCTGGCACCGCAAAAACTGCCGGTTGCCGATCCCGCCGAAGGTGAAGCGATACTGGTTAACGAACCGCTGGGCGTATTATTGGCCATCGAACCTTGGAACTTTCCCTACTACCAAATTGCGCGCATCTTAGCGCCGCAGCTTGCCGCCGGAAATACCTTACTACTCAAACATGCATCCAACGTGCCCCAGTGCGCAGCGGCCTTTGAAGGCTTAATGCGCGATGCCGGACTGCCCTCAGGTGCATTCCAAAATCTGTATGCCACCCGAGAGCAGATAGAACAGATCATCAATTCGCCCAAAGTGCATGGTGTTGCGCTCACGGGATCAGAAGATGCGGGATCGATCATTGCCGCTCTGGCGGGTAAGGCACTGAAAAAATCCACCCTAGAACTGGGTGGCGCAGATGCCTTTATCGTACTTGAAGATGCCGATCTGCCTAAAACCATCGACTGGGCTGTGTTTGGCCGTCACTGGAACGCGGGACAGGTCTGTACATCATCTAAGCGGATGATCTTAGTTGAAGCCATTTACGATGAATTTATGAAGGGCTATATCAAGGGGATTGAAGCGCTAAAAGCAGGCGATCCTATGGACTCGACGACTACGCTGGCACCGCTGTCTTCCCAAGGCGCGGCCGATGAGTTGAAGCAGAAGATCCGTGATGCCGTAAAACACGGCGCAACCGCGACCGAAGTGGGGCCAAAAGTGCCGCAGCAAGGCGCCTTTGTGCAGCCAACAATACTGACAAACCTGACGCCAGATAACCCCGCCTACTATTGGGAATTCTTCGGTCCAGTTTCCAGTATCCACAGGGTGAAAGATGAGCAAGCGGCGATTGCCATCGCCAATGACTCGCCCTTTGGATTGGGTGGCTCAGTGTTTACCGCCGATACCCAACGCGGGCTCGCGGTCGCTAAGCAGGTTTCCACAGGCATGATGTTTGTCAATCATCCAACTATGGTCAAGGCCGACTTACCCTTTGGTGGAGTACGTCGCTCAGGTTATGGCCGCGAGTTGATTGATTTAGGATTGAAAGAGTTTGTAAACCACAAGCTTATTAATGTGGTCGACATCAACGCGCCTTTCTAAACGCTTAGAAAATAGCAACATCTGACTAAACGCCTGACGGAATAATCTGTCAGGCGTTTTATTTAACGTGCTTTATCCAAGGCATCACATAGGGCTTGAACGCCAAGTAAAGCTCTGGGCGTCGCGCGGTGTAATAAATCGGCATTGAGTTGATAAATATGCTGTTTCTTCACGGCAGGAATTTCTGGCCATTGGCGCCAATCAACCCCTTTCACATTACCTTCTTCCTCACTTTGCAAAATCACCTCGGGCAAGGTCAGCAAGACGTTTTCTAAACTGACTTGCGGATAATCACTGGCGGCATCGTAAAACACATTTTGTCCATGGCACACACTGATGATCTGTTGGATCCAACTGTTTTTAGAGACTGTCATCAAGGGGGTCGACCAGAGTTGATAAAATACCTTCGGTTCTGATTTTTTAGCATTTTCAACCCGCAATCGGATAAGCTCAGCGCGATAAGCGGCTGCAGCCTTGCTTGCTTCTTCAACATGCCCCGTAAGTTGGCCTAACTCTTCAAGCTCCTTGGCGACGCCTTCTAAGGTTTTAGGATCGCTACCATAAAGGTTAAATCCTAACGTCCTAAGCTGGTTGATATCTTCGGCTTTATTACCCGAATCCCACACCACAATCAGATCGGGATTAAGCTCCATCACCCGCTCCATTTGAATGCCATAGTAACCCCCAATACGCGGGATATTTTTTGCCGCCTCGGGATAATCCGCATAATCGGTTGCGGCCACAATCGTATCGCCCGCGCCTATGGCGTAAAGCATTTCCACCGCATGGGGAGAGAGCGCAATAATGCGTTTAGCGGGCTGCGCCAATACGCTATGGGGAAAAAACAAGCTGAGCCCAAAAACGAGTCCAGCTAAGTGTCGCTTAATCATGATATGCCTTAGTATTTATCCCCAAACCGCCTGAAGATGCAGGCGTAGTCTCTTCAGGTCACTTGGGGTTATAGAGTTAAACTAGCTGCTCTGGCCAGCCATAGTGCTCGATATAGGTTTGTAGATTCTTCGGGCGATACTGAGGATCTTGATCCCAGCGGTCCTTCACCGAATGATGTAAAAGTACTGGGACTTGCACAGGATCGAGTGGTCGCAAATATTCCTGTTTTATCCGATAAAAACTGCGTCTCGAGTTATGTAAGGTCGCAAGCGGATTTGGATGCACACTCGCGGCTAAGTGTGGCTCTAGGCTTAAATTAAATTTCTGCGCCTCGGATATCATCCACAACAGTGCAATATCCGACAACAATGAACCGTCTTTATCGGGTTTATAACTACCGCCAATATTGCTATGGGCGCCCGCAAACCACACTTGCTGCATGTCCATATTGTCGCGTAGTTGCCAAATAGTCGGCTCAAAATCACTGCGATGTTCATCTATGGCTAACGCATGTCGGGCAACGCGCACATTGCGGCCAATTTTAGTGTCGTAAAACTCGTCTTTATCTTCGAACAAGCCTAAAAATGAAATAGGGATCCCCATAGCACCCACGGTATCCCACACGCCAACAAACTTGATTTCCCGTGATTCATGACTGTATCTCGCTCTAAATTCGAGGGATTTTTCACCATCAGGCGCAAAGGGCGCACTGCTTTTTTTATAGTGGTCGAAAGCTTGTTGAATCAACGCCGCATCGGGGCGTTTAAGTATGCCGCAGTTATTAATCAAGCCACACAAGCAACGCACAGTGTAAGCACCGCGGCTAAAACCAAAGAGATAAATCTCATCGCCTGGGGAATAGTTTTGCACTATATAGCGATACCCATCCATGATGTTTTTATGTAAACCGCGCCCTGTCGCACCACCGATAGTTTGATCGTAATAGGAACCCACACCCCAATCATAAAATACCTGCTGGGGTTTACCATCAGCCGCTATCGGGCTGATAGCACGCGCGAGGCGCAGCACATTGGTGGGGAAATCGACCTTAAGATCTTTCTCGGGCCGATTCCAAGTCCCATCGGCACAAATCACGATACGCTTATTCATAGGATCATCCTTGAGAACGCTTTGAACACTGAACGGCTAGAGGCTAACCCATAGTAGCTAACAACAAATTGTCGCTAGTTGCTAGTCACTAATAGGCAGTTACTAGTCCTCAAACTTAGCGCATTTTATGCCTGTGCTAAAGCCATTCGCGCGTCTTACTTAACATTGCAACCAACAATGCTGCGTCACTTATGCGCCGACATTTAAGGTTCGATTAGTAATCAAAACCTTGCTGTGCCTTGATACCCGCTTCAAAGGCGTGTTTCAGCGGCTGCACTTCGCTGACCGTATCGGCTAATTCGATAATAGCGCGATGACAGGCCCGACCCGTGATGATCACATGCTGCATGGGTGGACGATTTTTAAGTGCGCTAAGCACACGTTCCACATCCAGATAGTGATAGCTCACCATATAGGTGAGCTCATCGAGCATCACGCAATCTATGCTCTCATCTTGCAGCAGCTTTTCGGCGGCTTCCCAAGCGAGTACAGCGGCGGCGGTATCTTTTTCTTTATCTTGGGTTTCCCAGGTAAAACCTGTGCCCATTACATGAAACTCAACCCCTGCACCTTCGAGTAAATTGCGCTCACCGCACTCCCAGGTGCCTTTGATAAATTGCACTACCGCGGCTTTTTTACCGTGACCGACGGCGCGGGCAACAGTGCCAAAACCTGAGGTCGATTTGCCTTTGCCGTTACCGGTTAATACCAGCAGAATACCCTTTTCTTCTTGGGCGGCGGCAATTTTAGCATCCACACCGGCTTTCACTTTCTGTTGGCGAGCCTTGTGGCGTTCGGCCTTGATTTGCGCTTGTTCGTTGTCGTTCTGTGCTGTCATGGTCTTCTCTTCACTCTGCTGCTAAAAATGTCTGCTTTTAAAACTTATGTTTCTAAAACTTATGCTTCTAAAATTGGCTGTAATTTTTGCATGTCTAAATGCTCGGCTAACACATCGGCTAAACGATCGAGTTGCTGCTCACGTATTTGATTGATATCTATCGCCTTAGCATCGTTTAATCCCGCCCAGCGCAAAATCAACTGACACGCATCTGGACTATCAAACAGCCCATGTAAATAAGTGCCAAGGATTTGCCCGTCATCACTTTGCAGGCCATCGGCAAAGCTCACAGATGTGGATTCAGGGATTAACTGCAAGGGCGTATTCGTTTGTTCAAGCCTAGGGATAAGATAGCTTGATTCACCGCAGTGGATTTCATAGCCCTTCACAGCAACCTTTTGCCCAAGTAACGTTAGCTCACCGCTCACTCGTCGTAACTGTTTTTCGGCTTTGAGTTCTGTGCTCAGCGGCAGGTAGCCAAGTCCAGCGGTATCACCCGCACTGTCTTCAATGCCTAAGGGATCGGCAATGCTTTGGCCTAACATTTGATAGCCGCCGCAAATGCCGAGCACTTTGCCGCCGTAACGCAGGTGAGTGGCAATATCTTTATCCCAACCTTGCTGGCGTAAAAAGGCCAAATCGGCGCGCACATTCTTACTGCCGGGTAAGATCAATACATCGGCAGCGGGCAAATGAGTGGCGTGACTCGCGGCTTGAGTTTGTAATGATACATAGTCAAAATCGATATCGGGATGCAGCCGCAGCGGATCAAAATCCGTGTGATTACTGATCCTTGGGTACACTAATACCCGCACTTTTAAGCGGCTGTTAGCACCTTTAGTCGGCGAGCTTATCAGCGCATCTTCGGCATCGAGATGTAAATCATGCAGATAAGGCAACACGCCTAAAACAGGTTTTTGAGTATAAGCTTCAAGCCAATCGAGCCCTGATTGCAACAGGCTAATATCACCACGGAAACGGTTGATCACAAAGCCCTTTACCCGCGCCTGTTCGGATTCTGATAACAAGGCCAAGGTCCCGACCAAATGGGCAAATACGCCACCTTTATCGATATCGGCAATGATAATCACAGGGCAATCCACAGCTTCGGCAAATCCCATGTTGGCAATATCACCTTCACGCAGATTGATCTCCGCTGGACTACCCGCGCCTTCCACCACTATGGTTTGATACTGGGCCGTCAATCGCTCGAAGGATTCCAGCACAGCGCCAAGCGCCATTGCCTTATAATCCTTAGATTTAGGCCCAAAAAAGGCCGAGGCTTCGAGTGTTGTCAGGGCTTTGCCATGAACGATAATTTGCGCGCCCGTGTCCGAGCTTGGTTTAAGCAGTATGGGATTAAAATCGGTATGGGGCTCAAGATAACAGGCCACGGCTTGCAAGGCCTGTGCGCGGCCAATCTCGCCGCCATCAATAGTGACAGCGCTATTGAGCGCCATATTTTGCGGCTTAAAGGGCGCAACCTTAATCCCCTGACGAGCGAGCAAACGACAAATGCCTGCGACTAAGGTGCTCTTGCCCGCATCCGATGTAGTGCCCTGCACCATCAAGACTGCCGCGCGCCGAGGTGAATTAACCGCAAGCGTATTAACTACAGGTGTGTCAGCGGTATCGAGTGCATTAGCACAGGCTGTGTTGTCTGTGTTTGGAGAGGACATAGGTTTAAAAGGCTTATTCTAGTTTGCAGTCATTAACATAACAGCTCAGTCTAAAAATCACTTAAGTATGCAACTTAAGCTTAAAACGTGGACTGAGCCCAAAGTCTAAAGTGGTTTCAATGCTAAGGGTAAACCGGCGACCACTAAGGTGACATTGTCCGCTAAGGTCGCCACGGCTTGATTTAACCAGCCTGCTTCATCGACAAATTGTCGGCTCAACTCACCTAAGGGCACTATGCCAGAACCGACTTCGTTACTGATCAAAATCACCACTCCCTCAAGCTCGACAAGGGAATCCACAAAAGCGGTTTTCTCGGCCTGCCAACTCGCATAAGCTTTATCGTCAGAGGTTGAATTGCCAAAGGTGGAAACGGCAAAGTCAGTCGCATTCCACTCAGTCGGCGCGGGTTCATCATCGATGTTAACGTTCGATGCAAGTAATTGATTCGTTAGCCAAAGGGTTAAACAGTCTACTAAAATCACTCGCCCAGGTTTTGCTAACCGTTTTAGCAGTGCAGTGAGGGCGAGCGACTCTTCAAACAATTGCCATTCGATACCATCGTCCGATCGTCCCGCTTGATGCTTGGCGATACGTGTCGCCATTTCATCATCTAGCGCCTGCGCCGTCGCCACATAGCAAGCATCGAAGCCAAGCGCAGTGTACTGACGCACTAAGGCTTCGCCGTAACGACTCTTACCGCTACGGGCGCCGCCTAGGACGAGGTGGATCACAGTATGTTACCCACAACGAGCAATACAAAATAACACACGATTTCAGATATTTGCTGCGCCGCGCCTAAGGTATCACCCGTGTAACCGCCAATCTGGCGTCTAAAGATCACTATGATCAACCGGCGCAGTCCTATCATCACCAATAGCAATGACAATGCCGCTAACCCCTTGAGGAATAACAGCACTAATACGCCGCTGGCGATCAGGATAAGCAGCTCATTAATGCCTTGATGTTGCGATAGCGGCTTAGACTTACTGGTCTCGTCATCGCGGACATATTTTTCACTAAAGATGATACTGGCTGATACCACACGGCTCACAGTATGCGCGACGATAAGTGCAGAACCCGCCACGACAGGATCGTACAGGGCCAACTCGACTAACAACTGCCATTTCAGCAGCAGGGCCAACATCAGTGCCAGTGCGCCATAACTGCCAAGGCGCGAGTCTTTCATGATCCGCAGCTTGTCTTCAGCCGTCCAACCCCCGCCAAAACCGTCGAAGGTATCGGCGAGGCCATCCTCATGGAATCCGCCCGTGAGCAAGACGCCAACCAACATAGCTAAAAGAACAGAAACGCCAGCGGGGAGCCAGTTCTGCGTCAGCCAAAACACTATGGCGCTTAACAAACCGACCAGAAGACCGACGAGACCGAAATAACGGCTGGCCTTATTCAACTTATCGCTATCGACTTCGACCCACTTAGGCATAGGAATGCGGGTAAAATAGCCCATGGCAACTAAAAATAAATCTATCTCTTTGTGCCAGCTTTCGCGTTCTGACATAAAGCATCCTTAGTGAATTCACACTTGCTGCAAGGTTTAAAATTAAAACGGTTGGCTAAAAAGCTATTATTTTAAATAAGTAAAATAAGCGACTTAGCAGAGCACATCATACAACAGCCTCAATCCCCGCATCACTAAAACTCGCCATTTGATTGTAAAAATTTACTGAGGCTTGAATAAGCGGCAATGCCAAGGCCGCACCCGTACCTTCGCCTAATCTCAGCCCTAGGGATAATAAAGGTTTAGCCTGCAAAAATTCTAACATTCGCAGATGACCTTGCTCATCGGATTGATGGGCAAAAATCAAATAATCACGCACATTGGGGGCGATTTGCACCGCGACTAATGCCGCCGCTGTCGCGATAAAACCGTCCACGACCACCAGCATTTTACGTTCAGCGGCGGCTAACATAGCCCCCGTCATCTGCACAATTTCAAAACCTCCTAGGCAAGCTAACACTGACTTAGGCCCAGTTAAGGCGCTTTGATGCAGCAATAACGCGAGCTCAATCAGCATCAATTTACGTTCTAAGGTTTCACTATTAATGCCCGTACCACGGCCGACACAATCAATCACATCCAGCTGCATAATCGCCGCCATAATGGCCGCAGCAGAGGAGGTATTGCCTATGCCCATTTCACCAAAGGCGACTAAGTTACAACCCGCTTGATGGTGACGCTCAATCAAATCGCGCGCCATAGCAAAGCCTTTATCGACGGTTTCAAGCGCCATTGCTGGCTCTAAATGGATTGCACCCGTTCCAGCACCAAGACGTTGATCGATAATACCTTCAACTCCTTCAACTGGCGTTAACATACCGCAATCGATCACTTCGAGCTTAAAGCCCACCTGCCGACAAAAAACGTTAATCGCCGCGCCGCCATGGGCAAAGTTTTGCACCATTTGGTGAGTCACTTCGCTAGGGGCAATCGACACGCCTTCTGCGGCAATGCCATGATCCCCCGCAAACACTAACATGGTTGGATGGACTATTTTGAGCACATCCGTTTGTGGCTGCTCCGTTTGTTGCAAATCAGTCGCTTGCACGCGGGCAATCTGCAAGGCTAAGGATTCGAGCTGACCTAAGGCACCGGGCGGCTTAGTCTTAAGATCAATTTTCTGCAGAATCACCAGATCCTGCGCTTTACTCACAGGGCTTATTTGAAAAGACACGGCTGACTGAGACATCCACACTCCACTTTGTAATCTACATTAAATAACCACAACGCATCCCGCGTCTATGACGAACATGTCCAATTGTGCATTTCCAATCGCGGGTGGGATATCAACAGAAATACTGATTATCCCGCCAGCCTGCACTTACGACATGACTCTAGGATGACGACTTAACTCTGGGTTTACATCCTGACTAGGTGCCTACGGCATGACCTTGTATTTACGGCATGACTCTACGCTTACGCAAAATCAGCAAAAAGAACATGCTACCAATGGCGGCCGTGATAATGCCCACGGGCAACTCTTGATTCCCCAATAAACAGCGCGCTAATACATCAATCCACACCATAAATAAGCCGCCCACCAGCGCCGTTAATAAAATCGGCTGACGACCGGGAAACAGCATGCGTACTGTATGGGGGATCATTAACCCGACAAAACCGATACCGCCGCAGGTAGCCACCAAAATAGCGGTAATCAAGGAGCAGAGCAGCAACATATTGAGCCGCAGCTTAGGCACATTCACCCCTAAGGTATGCGCCGTTTCATCCCCCGCCTGCAACGCCATGATCTGCCGTTTCATGCCTAAAATAATGAATAAACTCGCACCAATCACCAGTGTTGGCAGTACTAACAAGGACCAACTGGCCTTAGCGAAACTGCCTAAACTCCAAAACAGCACAGAGGCTGTCGCCTGCGGACTGGCGAAATACAGCAGCAGACTCGTTAATGCGCCGAACATAAAGGAGGTCGCCACACCAGAGAGCAACATGCGCTCCACTTGGCTATTGAGCCCAAGCCCAGACAAAGCCAGCACTATTAGCACCGACAAACTCGCGCCAATAAAAGCGCCCAAGGGTAAGCTAAACCAAAGTAATCCAGACAAGGCACCCGAACCGCTAAAAAGCCCAGAATGTGCCGCCATGCCCGCATTATCAAAAAATCCAGAGCCCGTGAATAAGGTCAACATCACCACAGCACCAAAGGACGCGCCAGAGCTAATGCCAAACAAATAGGGATCGGCGAGCGGATTGCGGGTCACGGTTTGCAGCACACTGCCCGCCAAGGACAAACCCGCCCCCGCCACAAAGGCCAGCAAAATGCGCGGCAGCCTGAGCTCCATCACGATGCGTTCTGTCATGCCATTGGTTTGAGTGAGGTTGGTAATTTTATTGATAAACACTTGGATAACATCGATAAAACTGATGTTCGCCGCGCCAAAACTTGTGGCGGCAATGGGGGTTATCAAAGTGATTATGCCTAATGCGACCAGCATCAGTTGTTGTCTCGTCAACGGTGTCACGATACGCCCCAAATATGAGATGAAATATTGTTTACTCCCCTGAATCATCCACCTTCGCCTCGCTCGTTCAGGCCATGATCTACATGGTGATAACCATAAAAATAGCTGATTAAGGGCTTTTTATGTTGTGGATGGGGCGATACCTGAGCACACACGCCAAACACATCGCCAATTCGCGCCTCGGTTAATACTTCGGTTGGCGTCCCCATAGCGCTGACTTCCCCGTTATGGATCAACAACAAACTGTCGCACAGGGCACTGGCTAAATTAAGATCATGAATAGAGGCAATCACGCTAATCCCAAGACTACGCACCAATTCGAGGATTTGAATTTGATAGCGCACATCGAGGTGATTCGTTGGCTCATCGAGGATTAAAAGCTGCGGCTGCTGTACTATGGCGCGGGCAATCAAGGCGCGTTGCTTTTCACCGCCAGATAAGTGCTCATATTGTTGGTGCATCTTATGGCTCAAGCCGACTTTCTCTAAAGCCTTAGCAATACGCTCAATATCACAGCTCGAATTGGTATCGAACATGCCCTTGTGGGGCGTTAAGCCCATGCTGACCAATTGCTCTGTGGTGAGGTCAAAATAGTGCGGTGTATCCTGCTGTACTACGGCGACGCGACAGGCAAACGCCTTGGGCGACAAGCGCTCAATATCTTGATCAAAAAGGATAATTTTGCCCTGAGTTGGGCGAACAAACCGATACAAACAGCGCAGCAAGCTAGACTTGCCCGCACCGTTAGGGCCAATCAGCCCCAGCATCTGCCCCGTTGGCAGCGTAAAGTTAATATCGGAAAGAATGGTTTTGCCATCGATACACCAGCTCAACTGGCTCACATTAAGCGCGACTGACGGGCTCAATGATGGGTTAGTGTCCTTCACGGGGCTATTAGTTTGGATTGCGGAAAGTTTCACCTAAGCGGCGCTCCTATCGAGTCCAAACCTGTATAAAAAAAGGTTGTGCACATTGTCATCTGCTCCCTCGAGTCACCCGCTCGAGAACTAAGGCTGCACGCAGCGATAACAGAAATAGGCAGGTCTCCTGACTCGTAGGGAAGAAGATTCGAGATCTTTTTCACTACTCACAGTTGCGGGCACAGTTCGGGCTGACTGACGAGCAGCTCCCCGATTCCCTATTATATTTGGGTTGATATGCTCTTTGTTAACAACGCCACTGTGAATAAAAACAACGGAGCGATTCGAACAAAGAGAGTCTATTCCCAACACCTATTTCTGCGACGTTATCACTCATTGCGCATGTAATACGCTATCTCGTTCAAACGTCAGGGAAAAGCATTATCCTACATCTATCCTATTAGGCAATGCTGTTTAAATCAGAATATTTTCATGTCAGCTTATTCTCGCCAAACAATCACGCCTACACCATAACTCCTAGGTCGTGAAATAAGGCCTCAACACCTGCGCCCACTCGGCCAAGCTAAACGCCAATAGCAGGCACCCAGTTCATCTTGCAGCACATTAATGCTCACCACGGCCGCCACGGGTAAATCGAGTTGACTATAAAACCCCACCGCCCGTTCAACCCCTAGGGCACGCGCCATTAAGTGACGGATCACCCCGCCGTGGCTCACGACCCACACTTGAGTGGCTGGCATATTGTCAGTGGTTTCATTAATGGCACTGTTTTCATTACCCATTTTATGTGAGTCAAGGGTCAATCGTTCAAACTCGGCGGCGAGTATCTGGTCAATCGTCCCATTCACCCGCGACTCGAAACTTGCCATAGTTTCCCCATTGGGCGGCGGAGTTTGCCAAGGATTTTGCCAATACGCCGCTAAGTGTTCGCCCGCTTGTTGATACAGTTCATCGAGCCGACGACCGTCCCAATCACCAAAGTCGATTTCTTGTAAACCCGATAAAAGCTGCGCCTGCAATGGCCTTGACTCAGATACCAGCGCCGCCGTCGAATGCAATTCGGCGGCAAAGGCTTGGGCAAATTCGGCGCAGCGGCGTGAGGTCGAGCTATAAATCGCGCTACACACGCTGGCCTGTGACTCAACTGCTGCCGACATTTGTTGCCAACCCTTTTTACTCAAAGGCACATCCACACGACCCCGCAAAATAGCGCCGCCTTCACACTCACCGTGGCGCAACAATAACAACCGAACTTGTTTCATATATGCCTTTTTAGTTAGGGACTAGATGCTAGGAACTCAAGCCGAGGGCCTAAATTCTTGATTCTCGATTCTCGCTCCTAATGCCTTTGACTTTCATCTTGCCCTGACAATCATAAGTCGCGTATTATGGACGTCTATACGTTTAAATGTCCAAAACAAATTTTTAAGAACAAGTATTCAAAAAATGTCGGCTGACGACAATAAAATGCACTTAGCATAACAATGGCCGATTTTTGGACTTAACTTAGCTGTATTTAAGGTAATTATTTATGACGATACCCTCTACCAAAGCCGGCCAGATATTGGCAGACATACGCAAACAGCTTGCAGAGCGCATTCTGATCTTAGACGGTGCCATGGGCACTATGATCCAAGGCTACAAGCTGGAAGAAGAGGACTATCGCGGCGAACGCTTTAAAGATTGGCACACGGATGTCAAAGGTAACAACGATTTATTGGTGTTGTCGCAACCCCACATCATCAAACAAATTCACACCGACTACTTAAACGCCGGTGCCGACATCATTGAAACCAACACCTTTAACGCCACCACCATCGCCATGGCCGATTACGACATGCAGTCGCTGTCCGCCGAAATTAACTTAGCCGGCGCCCGCCTCGCCCGTGAAGCCTGTGATGAAGTGTTTGCTGCCACAGGCATTCCACGCTACGTCGCCGGTGTGTTAGGCCCCACTAACCGTACTTGTTCGATTAGCCCTGATGTGAACGACCCTGGTTATCGCAACGTCAGCTTCGATGAGTTAGTGAGCGCTTACCGAGAATCCACTAAGGCACTGATTGAAGGCGGCGCGGATATCATTATGGTCGAGACCATATTCGATACCTTAAATGCCAAGGCCGCACTGTTTGCGATTGAATCGGTATTTGATGACTTATTTGGTCAGCATTCTAAAGACAGATTGCCAATCATGATTTCGGGCACCATTACCGATGCCTCTGGCCGTACACTGACTGGCCAAACGACCGAAGCCTTTTACAATTCCCTTCGCCATATCAAGCCCTTATCTATCGGTCTTAACTGTGCACTTGGGCCAAAAGAATTACGCCCGTACGTCGAAGAATTATCCCGCATCAGTGAGTGTTATGTGTCGGCGCATCCGAATGCTGGCCTACCGAACGAGTTTGGCGGTTACGATGAAACCCCAGAGGACATGGCGAACGTGATCGAAGATTGGGCGCGCGAAGGCATGCTTAATATTATCGGGGGTTGTTGTGGTAGTACGCCTGAACATATCCGCGTGATCCGCGAAGCGGTGAGCCGTCACGATCCACGTATTTTGCCGGACATTCCGGTAGCTTGCCGCTTGGCAGGTTTGGAACCACTGACTATCGACGCCCAATCCCTGTTCGTTAACGTGGGTGAGCGCACCAACGTTACAGGTTCGGCCAAGTTTTTAAAATTGATCAAAGAAGGCAAGTTTGAGCAGGCGCTCGATGTCGCCCGCGAGCAGGTCGAAAGCGGCGCGCAAATCATCGACATCAACATGGACGAAGGCATGCTCGATGGCGCCGAGATCATGCACAAGTTTTTAAACTTGATTGCCTCTGAGCCCGACATCAGCCGCGTACCTATTATGATCGACTCCTCTAAATGGGAAGTGATCGAAGCTGGCCTCAAATGTATTCAAGGCAAGGGCATAGTTAACTCGATTTCCCTTAAAGAAGGCGAAGCCAAGTTTATCGAGCAAGCAACACTGGTGAAACGCTACGGCGCGGCGGCCATTATCATGGCATTCGACGAGCAAGGTCAGGCCGATACTAAGGCACGTAAAATCGAAATCTGTACCCGCGCCTATCGCGTACTGGTCGATAAGGTCGGCTTTCCGCCCGAAGACATCATCTTCGACCCAAATATCTTCGCCATCGCCACCGGTATCGATGAACACGACAACTATGCCGTCGATTTTATTGATGCCATTAAAGCGATTAAAGCCACCCTGCCCCACGCGATGATTTCGGGCGGCGTATCGAACGTGTCGTTCTCGTTCCGCGGTAACAACCCAGTGCGCGAAGCGATTCACGCCGTTTTCCTGTACCACGCCATCAAAGTCGGCATGGACATGGGCATTGTCAACGCGGGTCAGTTAGCCATTTACGACGATATCGATCCTGAGCTTAAAGTGCGGGTCGAAAACGTGGTGCTTAACTTGCCCTGCCCAGTTGAAGGCTCAAGTAATACCGAGCAGTTACTTGAAATCGCAGAGAAATTCCGCGGTGATGGCGCGCAGGTGGGTAAGAAAGAAGATTTAGAATGGCGCAGCTGGCCGGTGAGCCAACGCTTATCCCATGCGCTCGTCAAAGGCATTACCGAATTTATCGATGAAGATACCGAAGCCGCTCGCCAAGAAGCGAAACGTCCGCTGGATGTGATTGAAGGCGCCTTGATGGATGGCATGAACGTGGTCGGCGATTTATTCGGCTCGGGCAAGATGTTCCTGCCGCAGGTGGTGAAATCGGCGCGGGTGATGAAAAAAGCCGTGGCTTACTTAAACCCCTATATCGAGCTGGAAAAGGTCGAAGGCCAATCTAACGGCAAGATTTTGATGGTGACGGTAAAAGGCGACGTGCACGATATCGGCAAAAATATCGTCGGCGTGGTGCTCGCCTGTAACGGTTTTGAGGTATTCGATTTAGGCGTGATGGTGTCGGTGGAGAGAATTCTCGACGCCGTGAAAGAACACAATATCGATATCATCGGTATGTCGGGCCTCATCACGCCGAGTCTGGACGAGATGGTGCATAACGTGAAAACCTTCCACCGCGAAGGTTTAACCATTCCGGCGATTATCGGCGGCGCCACTTGCTCTAAAATCCACACAGCGGTGAAGATTGCGCCCCATTATCCCCATGGCGCCATTTATATCGCCGATGCGTCCCGCGCCGTGCCTATGGTGAGTAAGCTCATCAACAACGAAACACGCCAAGCGACCATAGACGAAACCTATGCTGAATACGACGACATGCGTACTAAGCGTTTATCCCAAGCCAAGCGCAAAGAGATAGTGTCACTCGAAGCGGCCCGTGAAAACCGCTGCCAACACGATTGGGCCAACTACACCCCGTTCACGCCAAACGTGCTCGGTCGCCAAGTATTTGATAATTATCCGTTAGAAGACTTAGTCGAGCGTATCGACTGGACACCGTTTTTCCGCTCGTGGGAATTGCACGGCCATTACCCTGAAATCCTTACCGATAAAGTCGTCGGCGTCGAGGCGCAAAAGCTGTTCGCCGATGGTCAGGCCATGCTCAAACAAATCATCGAAGAAAAGTGGCTCACGGCAAAAGCGGTTATCGGCTTATTCCCTGCCAATACCGTCAATTACGACGACATTGAACTCTATACCGATGAGTCACGCACCACAGTCGAAATGACCACACATCACCTGCGGATGCAGCTTGAGCGTGTCGGTAACGACAACTTCTGTCTATCCGATTTTGTCGCACCAAAAGACTCAGGCGTCGCCGATTACATGGGCGGCTTTGCGGTGACCACAGGCCACGGCATAGACGAACATGTGGCGCGTTTTGAAGCAAACCACGACGACTACAACGCCATCATGCTCAAATGCTTAGCCGACCGTTTAGCCGAAGCCTTTGCCGAGCGGATGCACGAGCGGGTACGTAAAGAGTTTTGGGGTTATGCGGCCGACGAGCAGTTAAGCAACGAAGCCTTAATCCGCGAGAAATACAAAGGCATACGCCCCGCACCGGGCTACCCAGCTTGCCCAGACCACACAGAAAAAGGCTTGTTATGGGACTTGCTCAAGCCCGATGAGACTATCGACTTGAACATCACCGAAAGCTACGCCATGTTCCCCACAGCGGCAGTATCGGGCTGGTATTTCGCCCACCCGAAATCCCGCTACTTTGGTGTGAGTAACATCGGCCGCGATCAAGTGGAAGATTATGCGAAGCGTAAAGGGATGAGCATTGCGGAAACGGAGAAGTGGCTGGCGCCAGTACTTGACTATGATCCCGAGTAATCATGTTTACTCAGTAATTTGCCCAAACTGAATTTAGGCAACTTTATAAATGGGCAAAGTTAAGGGGCGAGTTATCGCCCCTTATTTTTTACTTTAGAAAATTAAAATCAAAGTCGTGGGGCTTCACCCCACACCCGACCAAGGAGGACTGCTCGTCCTATCCTCCTTGGATGCTCCAAGACGACCCTAGCGAAGTTACATGCATTGATTAGTGGCTTCGTGCTTATTCGAAAATCGCTAACGCTTCCGATGGGGCGTCCCTTCCCCCCGAAAGCTACGCAGACGTCCTGTCTGCGTCACGCTATTTTCTTCAACGCTCTTCAGCAACTTCGCAGGGGATCGGTGAACTTCTGTGGGATTAGAGTTAGCATATTGCATTGAAAGAGTTATGCCCGTCCCATCTATCTATTTACTTCTTTTAGAAATAGATAATATCTCTTTTTCAGAAACTTCTAATGCATGAGAAACCATTTTATGAACTGCCATTTGGTTCGTACGCTTTATTTCCCCTCTTGTTAATTTAGGCTGATCTTTATAAGACCAACTAAAACTATCCAACGTACTTATTTTCGCACCAATAATTCCAACTTGATAAAAACAAAGAAGTGACTCATACATAAAATCAGAAACATCAACACTCTGCCCTACCTCATACATTTTTCTGGCTACCACAGTACACGGGTCTATACTTAATTCTTCAGAACTAACAGCCAATTCAGAGGCTACAGCTTCAAGTTTATCACTGGATAATACGTTGCGCGTAAATGGTGACGTAATTCCTCTTAAAATTTCAACGGAAACCTCTAGATTTGGAAAAATTTCATGCCACTCTTCCTTTAAAGAGTCAAGCCTCTTAACCGAGTAACTTGATTCTGCAACATAAATTGATCTCCATGAAATCCTAGGAGTATCTAACGCAGCAACAAAACACTCATTGGCAAACTGTATAACATCTCGAGGTCGCATCAATGTCCGTTGAAAAATATAAGACAATGCATCGACATTATGTTTAGGCGAGGGAAATACATCATTAAACTCTACTGTACTTGAAGTATACTGCCTTCTATATACCTCTCTCAATCTTCTTTCAAGTAAACTTTTAAGATCGTGCTCCGTCCAATTTATTTTTACAATATATGACTCGTACTTGTCTTGCTGAAAACCTGAATCTCGTGTTTTATTAAATACTACATTTAACAAATCTACTCGAAGAGCTGTAATTATCTTAACCTGTGGAATATTCCTAAATGATTTAGTTTCCTCAATCAATGCCCTGATAAGCCTACAGCGCGTTTCTGTACTAGCCCAATCTTCATCAAGCTTATCTATTAAGATGTAGAATTTCTTTTGTTTATCATTAAATGCATAGTCTGACAACAATTCAAAAACTTCATTAAGTTTTTGAACCTGAATTTGATTTATAACTTGAGTCGCTAGTGTTTTCACCTCTACCTTAACTTCATCAGATAAATGCTTAGCACCTTCCAATGATATATTCAGCGTGGAGAATTTAGTTCCTAGCCCTGATTTTAAGTCAGTACTAAGTTTATTTGTAATCTCCCGAAGATGTTCACTTGTTTCTAACCAAAATTTATCACCCCACTCTCTAAAATAATTTAAAGCCCGTTGTTTAGTTTGGTCTCTACTAACTGACTCATATAGTCGTCTAAAAAATGTTGCACTTGCATCCTGACTTCTAAGGTCATATCTTAACTTTAATAGCTCAACAATTAGAATATGTCGCCAAAGCATCCGATAAAACAAATCTAGTTTTATACCTAGTTTATTAAAGAACTGTATTATATCTGAATGCTCAACAAATTGTACGGATATAGAGTGAGGATCAAGAAGCACTGAGTACTCTACAGATTGAGAAATATGATATATAAAAGCACTTTTCCCAGCCCCTGTTCTACCGACAAGAATAGATTCAGTTCGCTCGACATCAAGCAGATCACTTAACTGACCATTATCAACAAAACAAGCATCTAATAAGCTAGCATCAGATTCAGCATCTAACTGGCCGAGCTTTACGCCTTTTTTAATAATTATTTCATTCAAGACAACCCCTCCTACTCTTCAAAAAATCACACTAATAACAAGTGCAATCAAATAGAAAAAGATCCAAAAATACCTTTTAAATACAATTAAAAAATTGATATTAATTAATCGATTTCGCTAACTTTAGTTATATGGATTATATACCCTATCAAATTCTGCTTTTGCATCGGCTTTGTGGTTGATGCAGTTGACCATGTGTTCGTCGGACTTAAAGTTTTTACAGTCTTCGGGGACAAGATAATACTTGCGCCATGCTTCGGCTTTGCGTAATCGAGCGGCCTCGTTTTGCTTGGCTAGTCTGGATTTTTCAGCCGCATTTTGCTGTAACTCTTGCTGAATCTGATACTCAGCAAGCTGGCGATCTTTCGCAGCCTGCTGGCGAGCTAGTTCCGTTTGCTTTTGTTGCATAGCAAACTCATTAAGCCCTTGTGTCAGGCGGTATTCGACATAACTCAAATAGCCAATTCGCACTAATAAAGTGACCAATCCCGCTAACAAGATCCCTAACGTAATTTGTAAAACTGATTTCATCCCTAACTTCCAAAGTCCATTACCGATAAAAATGCGATTTATGCCGTTAAAATCCGAGCAACATTAAGATGTTGCTGACTGCACCTATGCAGCCCAGTATCAAAACTTTAATCACACCAAACACTAAGCGAACACAGTAGCCGCAGAATACATTTCCCCTCGGAGTTGCCGCAGGGCGAATAAGCAAATTGCGTGAGTCTCGCCATGGATGGCGAGCTAGCTTTCGCAGTTGCAGGGACGCATCCTTCGGAAGCGATAGCAAATTTGCCAATGAGTACAAGGGGCTTTCAACTCCGTTGGGGGGCGGCAAGGGAGATCCAAGAGGGAATTGCTGTTGATCCCCTCTTGGTCGGGTGTGGGTTGAAGACCCACGACCTTGATTCACCTCGGCCGCTAGGCCGCAAAATTACTAGTTAACTAATTTGTGAACCGACAAAGCTTCCCCATTGCTACCGCACTTCGCCAACATCCGTCAGCCAAGCCATCAATCAAAACAAGGTTGCACCAATTCAAAACGTCCACTGCTGAACATTGAGCACAATGCCAATAAGCACTGTGGCAACAAGCATAAGTGCCAAAGCATATTCACGAATTTGCAGGAGGAGTTGGGTATCTAAGAAAGAGAAAAGACACATCGTCCTGATGCAAGTGACTCGAATCGCGGGTACGCGATTAAAGCTCATCCTTGTTAAAAACCTAAGATAGCGACATAGCGTACACTTGTCTATAACTTTAGCATTACAAATCAAGTAATTAAGTAAGCACTGATTTAACAATGTTGATATGAATGCATGTGACTAAACCAGTCGCCATCAAATAGCACTATCTCTTGATCTTGCGGTGGCAATGAAGTCTTGCCGTGACGGGCGGTCTTGTTTTGGCAAGTGGCCAATTTTGACATGCGAAAATTAGGTGCAGTGCACACATTGGCTAAAGGGCACTGAACAAAATTCAGCCATAAAGTAACTGAGTTGAATCACAGTGCAAACATCACTGTAAAAGCCTGATAGCACGGGCTTTACACTCTGATTTAGCTTGGCCAAAACTGCAACGATTAGCCGCCTAAATTTGCATTTTCGGCCCTACATGCTAACGTGGCTAATGTAAATTTACATTCAGTGTTTATCAAAGCTATGTCGCAACAATCAATAAAAAGTCGATCGACAACAAGCTTATATCGGGCGATACCATGCAGCGCGGCTGATATTACACGGAAGCACAACTGAGGTTGAGATATGGAACCATCTAATACATCACGCCGGACCTTTATCAAGCAATGTGTGATTGGCGGGGTTGCCGTATATTCGGCCCCTTTGTTGTGGGAAATGAGTCGCGCGAATGCGGCGATTGTCTCCCCTGAACTGGCAGCCCAATGGCAAACTCAGGTTAATGGTCAATCTAAACCTAAGTTTCGTAACGACGGCATAGCGAAGGTCACAGGCCAAAAAGTCTATGGCCGTGATTACCGCGCTATGGACATGGAGGGCTGGCCCAAGCAGCAAGGTTACGCTTTTATACTTCGCGCCGCCGATGCCTCCCATGTTTATCAAGGCTTTTCCCTGGACCACTTACCTGCGTCTGCTAAGCCCTATAAAGTGATCACTGCGGCCGATCTGGCCCGTGATAAAATCAAGCTGCCCGATTTTTACGGTGACAACATGTTACTAGCCGAAGGGCAAACCGCTGACTACTTAGGTCATGCGGTGGCGATATTGTTGTTCGACAGTTTCCCCGCCTTTAAGCAAGCTAAGTCCTTGCTGCAATTTGACCAGACCTTACTGCGCTTTGGTGAGCAAACGCCGTTTGTGTCGGACTCGAAAGACCCTTACGCCAGCTGGCGCCTTATTCGAGTTGAAGGTGAAAATGGCGCAAGGGAAGATTTATATAGCCCGCTCCACGATGGGCTGTTTTTCCCTAGCGTAAAAGATCGCAAGCCAGAATGGTTAGGTAATCCGAATGCCAAAGGGACAGTGTCTGAGCGCGGGCTTTATTATGCGGGTGAGATAGATAAGCAGATTGCTAGCGCCCAAGCAAATCAACAATGGCAAGTGTTAGAGCGGGAATATCGCACCCAGATCATCGATCCTATGATGATGGAACCCGAAGCCTTTAACGGCTGGTATGATGCGGCTAGCCAAACATTTCATACGGTTATTACCTCGCAGTCGCCGCAGGACTTTCAAGAGATGGCAGTGCACATGCTGTTATCTAGCCCACTGGCTGGCAAGGTAAAACATCTTGTGGTGCACTCGCCTTATATCGGCGGTGGATTTGGCGCGAAAGACCATTCGATATTTCCTTATTACGGCGTGATCGCGGCCGTTTATGCCAAAGGGCCAATCCGACTCGCCAATGACAGATTCGAGCAATTCCAGTCTGGCCTTAAGCGTCATCCGTTCATCATGAAAAGCCGCTTAGCGGTGGATAAATCGACCTTAAAAATCCAAGCCTTAACTTCGCAGATGACAGTCGATGGCGGCGGACGAGTCAACTTTACTCCGTCTGTGACCTCGGTTGGCGCAACAGCGATGCAAAGCATTTATTACACGCCGCGCAACGATATTATCGCCACCGCCTATGCGTCGCGTAATCCAGATGCGGGCTCGATGCGTGGTTATGGCACGCTGCAATCGATGACGGCGATGGAATGTATGATCCACGAGATCGCCGACGAGCTAAAGGTTGATCCCTTTAAACTGCGCGCAGCCAACGTGATGGAGTCTGGCCAGCGTAATACTCAAGGTGCGATTCCTAACGGTACTTTGCGTTACCGCGAAATGCTCGACATGGCCGAGCAAGCTCCCGTGTGGCAAAACCGCGCGGTGAATAAAAAGGACTATGAGGCCAAACATCCAGGAATGCGTTACGGCGTCGGTTTTGGTATCGCCACCAAAGATTATGGTACGGGTGCAGCAGCGCCAAGTGCGGCGGTTCGCCTAGCTAAAGACGGAAAAATCACCCTAGAAATCGGCTTTATCGAAATGGGCACAGGCACGCAAACCTCCCAAGCCGTCGTAATCAGCGATGCTCTAGGCAACTTTGCCGATGAAGTAAAACTCGCCGAAGTGGATATTTGGGATGCGATGCAATTAGTGCAAACCGATAATCCTTATATTATTTCGCAGCAACGCCAAGATGAAATGGCGGCCAATCCACGCTGGACACCGGTTAAAGCCATGGCCTCGTCGGCATCTATGTCGGCCTATTATCAAAGTCATGTCACCCGCATCGCCGCCGACGTTATCTACCGTCACGGCCTGTGGCCTGCGGCAGTATCGATTTGGAACGAGTTGTATTTTAACACCCCAATGGGCTCGACTAATTTGCATAACGCCCGCGATGGTCGCTGGGTCGATGGCAAGTTAACCGCCTTGGGCTTTCCGCCGCTGTCGATCGATATCCTCGCAAAACGCGCCCACGACATGGGCTTAGTGGTCGGCGTGATGGGCCATGCCTTTAATCGCTGGGCTTGGGCCGAAGCCGATTTCGACATTCTTGGCACTAAAGAACGTTTAGCCTTGGATGCGCTGGCGCTGCAATACGGCGAAGGGAACGCGACGTTTGCGGCCACTTCCGACACGACTATGAGTATCAAAGCGCGCCAAGCCAGCATGAAGTCTAACGGCTATCACTTGATCGATCGTCAAGCCATGAGTTATCCCAGAGCCGAGCTGAACAATGCCATGGTGACTTACTACGCCCCCTGCGCCACTTTGGTTGAAGTGGCCGTTAACGAAGGCAATGGCGAAGTCACGCTGCTGAGTTCTCATACTTGGTTAGAAGCGGGCAAAGTGATCGTTAAAGAATTAGTCGAAGGGCAAATTCAAGGTGGTCTGGCGATGGGAATAGGCCATGCACTGCATGAAGGCTTACCGCCATTTGAAGCAGGCGCCGGCAATGGTACGTGGAACCTCAATCGCTATCAGGTGCCGTTAGCGCGGCATGTGGGCGTGTGGGATCAACGTCATACCATATTGCCGCAGTTATCTGATAACGATCCCAGCCGTGGTATCGCCGAAGTGGTGATGATCCCTGTGGTCGCGGCGCTGATTGAAGCCGTGTATCAAGCAACCCATGTCCGCTTTTACGATTTACCTATGACAGCGAAAAAAATTAAGGAGGCCATGGCATGAGCCAGTCTATTAAACTGACCATTAATAACCAAGCCGTAGGCCCGATTGAAGTCGCCGATGGTGTGATGATGATTGAGTTTCTACATGAATACTTGAACCTCACAGGCACTAAGTTTGGTTGCGGCGCAGGCGTATGCCACGCCTGTACAGTGATCGTCGACGACGAGCAAGGCATGAGTGAAGTGGTGCGTACCTGCATCAATGGTGTTGAGCGTTTTAATGGTAAACGCGTCCGCACTGTCGAAGGTCATGCTAGACAAAACTCCCTTGGCGAAATCACCGCCCTGAGCCCAGTGCAAGAGGCTTTTTTGGAGCATTTTTCGTTTCAATGTGGTTGGTGCACCTCGGGCTTTGTCAACGAATCGACCGCACTGCTTGAGCGATTAGAGCGACAACCTATCGCTAAAGATCAAGTTGAAAAAGTCGTTGAAGATGCCTTGAGTGAACACGTATGCCGCTGTACTGGCTACGTAAAATACTATGCGGCGGTCAAAGATCTGATCCTCAAAACTAAGGGGCTAACCCTGTGATGACATCAGCCAATCTGCGCTATTTCTCGCGCTATTTCCCGCACATTAGTAGGATAAAAAATCTGTTGAGCCACAATCTACTCCTGAGTTTAGGGCTAGGTTTACTCGCCTGTTCCAGCAGCGTTGCCGATGAAGGTGGCAATACGAATAACGACATCGCACGCGGCGCGTATCTGATGAAGATAGGCGACTGTGTGGCCTGCCATACTGCGGTCGGCGGTCGCGAACTCGCGGGCGGTTTGCCGTTCGAAACCCCCTTTGGCGCTGTGTACTCGACCAATATCACCTCAGATAAAGAAACTGGGATTGGCAAATACAGTTACGAGGAGTTTTTTGATGCCATGCACCACGGTGTTGGCGTCAACGGCAACCTTTATCCTGCTATGCCTTACACTTCCTACAGCCTGCTCACGGACGCAGACACTCAGGCGATTTATGACTATCTGATGAGTACTAAACCTATCAAGCAAGCTAATCGCGACAATGATGTGTACTTTCCGTTTAACCTGCGTTTTGGCCTAAAAGCTTGGAACTTAGTCGCACACGATGCTAAGGAATTTACCCCGAGCAAGGAAAAAAGTGAGCATTGGAACCGCGGCAATTACTTAGTCAATGCCCTAGGGCACTGCGGTGAATGCCACACCCCAAGAGACACGCTGTTTGCCATGGAGCAGGACAAGCACTTTGAGGGCGCGATTATCGAAGGGCTAGAGGCATCGGACATTCGCCCCGCTGAGCTTAACAGGCAAAACTGGACCCATGAGGATCTTAAGTCGCTATTTACCGAAGGCTATTCCCGCAAAGGCACCGTCTTTGGCGGCATGTATCCCGTGGTGTATCACAGCTTTAGCCACTTAACCGATGATGATATGCGCGCGGTAAGCAGTTATCTGCTCGATAACGACGATGATCTTAAACCGGATCCGCTCACCTTTAACGGCCATAAACCTGAACTGCCAGGTTATACGCTCTACAAAGGTTACTGCGCCGGTTGTCATGGCCAAAATGGTGAAGGTCGTCCTAATGTCGCGCCCGCGATGGCAGGTAACGCCACCTTAGATAAAGCGAGTCCGCACAATATCGTCGCCGTGATGCTAAAAGGTATTCAAAGCCAGCATTACAACGCTACCACCAGCTTTTATGCCATGCCGGGATATGCTGATGAGTTAAGCGACGAGCAGATTAAAGACTTAGCCAATTACCTAAGACTCACCTGGAGCACACAAGCTGGTAATCTCGATGTAAAAACCATCCAAAGCTTAAAAGAAGTGATCCTCGAGCACGACTAACCCACATAGGTATGTGGGAGATTTAAGATAAAAGCCGACTCTAGTGTCGGCTTTTGCTTGAATGATATAGAGCGCGAGAATCGGTCACTCATCGACTTAATCAAAGTAAGCGGGATCAGAGTAAGCGGAGCTTCACTTTCACTTAGCCACGCAGTCGAGTATCGAAGAAGGCTAAGCTGCGCGCCCAAGCGAGTTCGGCGGTGGCTTTATCGTATCGGCCAGTGGAGTCGTTATAAAAACCGTGATTCACATTCGGGTAAAGATAAGCGACATAATCGGCTTTATTGGTTTTTAGCTGGGTTTCGTACTCGGCCCAAGTGTCGTTTACCCGCTGATCGAGCCCAGCAAATTGCAACATAAGTGGCCCCTTTACTCGGCTACGCAGTTCCACTGCGGCTGGCGTGCCATAGAAAGGTACGCCAGCATTGAGTTCATCGGGAATCGTGGCGGCCAGCATATTGACGATATAGCCGCCAAAGCAAAAACCTACGGCACCGAGTTTGCCATTGCTCTGGGGATGAGATTTTAAAAACTGCGCAGCGGCAATAAAGTCTTGCTCGATTTTGGCTCTGTCTAAACTGCTTTGCATGGCGCGGCCCGCATCATCATTACCCGGATAACCACCTAAGGAATAAAGTGCATCGGGGGCGAAGGCGATATAACCCTGCGCGGCTAATCGGCGAGCCACATCTTCGATATAGGGATTAAGGCCACGGTTCTCGTGCACCACTAATACCACTGCGGCTTTTTTAGTGGGATCTAAGGTTTTCGGCTCACCTGCGGCACTGCCCGCGAGCAATAACTCATCGGGCATGACTAAGTAGCCGCGCCCTTCACCGTAACCATTTGGCGAGGGAAACTTAACATAACTGGCTTGAATACTGGGATCGTTAAAGGAGACTTGCTCAGCAAGTGCATAGTTCGGCAAGAGTGCGCCCGTGAGCATCGTCATGGTGAAACCTAGCGCCACCAGTCCTGCAAGCCGCCCCATAAACTCACGGCGGTCGATAATGCCGTGGGCATATTCGTCATACCAGTCAAAGGCTTCCTGCGGTATCGGTTGTATTTTTTGAACACTCATCTGGCTTTTTTCTGCTACGGCTTGCTTGTCTTGCTGTGTCATCGTTATTCCTCCGTTGAACAAGCTAACCACAGATCACTTCCCTAGCTTGTGGGTGTTAAGATTTAACTCAAGAGTAAAGGAAGAATCGTACTTAGGGCAACTGACTTTAACGTGTGCTGTTTTGTAAGCTTGGTTTGAAATAACACATGATTGGCACAAACGACTGTCGGTTAAGGCTAGGCTAGCTTAAAATAGCGATTTAGATTCTAGAGGGCTTGGCGTGATACAACATAGAGCTAGCCAGATGGTGATATTTCACACTCTGGTGACCAGTGGCAGTTTTACCCAAGCGGCAGCTAAGTTAAAAACCTCGACCTCCTATGTCAGCAAGCAAATTGGCGCGTTGGAAGCTGAGCTGAACTTGCTGTTAGTGCAACGCACCACGCGCACCTTAGTGTTAACTGACGCGGGCCAGCAATTTGCGCGTTATTGTGAGCAAGTGTTTGAAGCAACGCAAAATGCCGATGCCATGATGCTGGATGCCCGTGACGACATTAGCGGGACGATTCGCTTAGGTTCCTCTCAATCCTTTGGCACCTTACACATCATCCCCGCGCTGGAAGTGTTGCAGCAAAAGTATCCCGAATTGCGATTTGAGCTGAGCCTGTTCGACCATAAGGCCGACATGCTAGAGGAAGGCCTCGATCTGTGGATCACTAACCATGAACAGTTGAACGAAGGTTATATCGCCCAGCACCTTGCCGAGACTAACTTTGTGGTGGTCGCCTCTCCCGATTATTTACTCAAGCATGGCGTGCCACACCATCCACAGGCGTTAGCGCAACATAATTGCGTTATCTATCAAAGCAAGAGCCGTAATTATGATCGCTGGAGTTTTGCTAAGGATGACCTAGAACAAACCGTGCATGTGGCGGGAAATTACCGTGTCGACTTAGCCGAAGCCGTGCGCAATGCGGTGATTGCGGGGCGCGGCATAGGCTATGTGGCCACGTATTTACTCAGTGATGAGTTTCAAAGCGGAAAACTGATCCAACTCTTACCCGATTGGAAACCACTGCAACAGATGCCCGTCTATGTGGTTTACCCAAGGCGGCGCCATTTACCGACTAAGTACAAGGTGATAATCGAGTGTTTAAAGTCCCATATCGGCCACCCGCCCTACTGGGATAAAAAGCTCAAACCTTGGTTAGGTAAGACAGTCACTTAAACTGCAGCCACTTAAGCTACTGTCATTTAAGCAACAGTCATTTAAGCAACAGTCACTTAAAGCTGCATTTCAAACCAGCACTGACGACGACACCAGTCCAAAGCCGCCTGTGGCATGATGTCGATTATTGCCACAGGCACAAATATTATTTCCTCTGGGCAACAGTAGCTAAAATAGCTTTTATTCTCCTGCATAAACAGCAAGTTAAACTGTTGCTATTTTCAACACTTTTATCGTAACAGCCCAGTAACGCCCTCGACTTGCCCTTACTGCGACTCGGCCTACAATGCGCGACTTCTTCCTTAACTCAAAAGAATAACCCCTTATGACCGCGATATTAGGCATGATAAGTATCTTGTTTTTTGCTTGGTTACTGTCAGTGAACCGCAAGAATATTCCCTACCGCACTGTGATTTTAGCCCTAGGCTTACAAATTCTATTTGCCCTGTTAGTGCTCTACGTCCCCGCAGGTAAGGCCGTATTGCAATCCGTTACTGCGGGGGTGTCGAGCGTGATAGCCTATGGCAACGAAGGGATTGGCTTCCTGTTTGGCGATCTCGCCACGGGTAAAGTCGGCTTCGTATTTGCGATCAATGTGTTAGGTATCATCATCTTCTTCTCGGCGCTGATCTCGGCCCTGTACCATATTGGGTTAATGCCTAAGGTGATCAACATTATTGGTGGTGCTCTGCAGCGTTTACTGGGCACGGGCCGCGCCGAGTCTTTATCTGCCACGGCAAACATCTTCGTCGGCATGATTGAAGCGCCGCTGGTGATTAAACCCTATTTAAAGCATATGAGCGATTCGCAATTCTTCGCGGTCATGAGCTGTGGTTTAGCCTCAGTCGCGGGCGGTACCTTAGTCGGATATGCCGCGCTAGGTGTCGATCTTAACTATTTGATCGCCGCCGCCTTTATGTCGGCACCCGCGGGTCTGTTGATGGCTAAAATCCTCATGCCGCCTAGCGACAATGACAAACACAGCGCCGATGAAATCACCTCCGTCGAACTGCCACGCGCCACCAATGTGGTTGAAGCCTTAGCCGATGGCGCTATGTCTGGCATGCGGATTTCTGTGGGGATTGGTGCCACGCTACTGGCCTTTGTCAGTGTTATCGCCCTGCTAAACGGCATGTTAGGCGCTGTGGGTGAATGGTTCGGTTACCAATTAAGCTTCGAATTTTTACTCGGTTATCTGTTCGCCCCTATGGCGTGGCTGCTGGGTATTCCTTGGCATGAGGCCATTACTGCAGGCTCACTCATTGGCCAAAAAATCGTAGTGAATGAATTTGTGGCCTTTATTCAGTTAATGAAAGTCGAAGACCAACTGAGCGCCCATTCTCAGGCCGTTGTGACTTTTGCCCTGTGTGGTTTTGCGAACATTTCAACCATGGCGATTTTGATCGGTGGGCTGGGTAGCATGGTGCCAGAGCGCCGCGAATTTATCGCCCGTAATGGTTTTCGCGCCATTGCCGCGGGTGTATTTGCCAATCTAATGAGTGCGGCCATTGCCAGCGTGATCCTCTCGCTGTAGTCCGTCAGCTTGGGCTTTTTTAGGTGATCATCTCACTATTGAGTTAACCACTAAGTTAGCCACTCTCGCGCAGCAAAACCACTTTAGACACTGACCCAAATCAAGCAAGCTTGGTTTGGGTTTTCTTTTATGCCTCAGATATTTTTTGTGTATAATGTCGCCAGAAAAAGATTAATGAGTTTACATTTCAATAACATGCGTAGCCAAAGGAGTACGAATGGCCATAGCGAAATACAAGGCAGTTAACGCCGCAATCACACTGACAATGGCAGGGATAACACTCTTGTTAACCGCCTGCGATAACTCAACGTCACCCTCCAATTCAGTTAATACCAACATACCCACAGAGCACGAATATCAGATTATTTCCACCATAAACCTCAATGATGGCTTTGAAACCCGCAAAGTGCTGCAGGCACGACTGCTGCTGGATTACCAATTACAGAATGCAGAGGGTAAGGCGACCAGCTTAACAACGCCGTTAACCCATAACGCCCGTTTTTTTATCCAACCTAATATGCTGCAAATTAGCGATTATGGCATGCCGATTCCGGTGAGTAATATCGACCCTAAAGGTAACTCTAATGAAATCTTTCAGTTGGTTAAAGATGGCTTTAATGTGGAATTTAACAATGGTGAAGTCCGCCAACTGACTCCCATTGCCAAGATGGATCAAAAAGATATCAAGGAATTATTTGACCACTGGGTGAATCTTAATAGCTTGTTTAAACAAGCTCCAACCTTGCCTGTAGCACTTGAGCCTAGGGTCGGTTATAGCATCAGCGCCCCCATGGATGCACGCCTAACTTGGACGGTTGAGCAAGTGACCGAAGATAAGTTATTTGCAGTAGTACAAGGTGAGAAAGACAACTTTAAGGCCTATGGCAAGTTCGAGCTTAACCGCAAAACCGGCTGGTTAGAGAGCATGGCGTTTTTTCAACAGGAAGAGAGCAAAGGCAGTACCATTACCCGCCGCATCGCCATGGCGCCCAAGGATAGCCCTTATATCATGAACATGCTTTGGCATGCCGACGCTAACTACGATGCCGAGCGTGATATAGATGATCTGCAAAAAGAGCTCTACCCGATTAGCGATGTTCCTCGGGAATATAAAGCCCATGATAAGGACTTTATAAAATCCTTATTACCTGATCAACAAGGTATTCTTGATAATATTGGCCCATGGGGCGCTGACACTCCAGAAGTGCTGCAATTGCGCTTTGTGCATAATATAAGCCCGCGATATGTGGTTGCTAATGTGCATTATGAAGACTTAGCCGCCTTTGATGCCAGTGGAAATCCGATAGACATTCACTTCTGGCAGCACAGCAGAGGTGTGGCGATGAATTTCAACCGCTCGATTGAGTCTTCGGTGGATCTTATCGCCACAGGCTGGGACAACACCGCCAATAAACTCAAACAGATAGATCATATCACCGCCAAGCTAACCCTTATCCCCGAAAGCAATAAGATAGTCGAAAAGTCGTGGGATGAACTGGTCGCGAATCCTTACGCCTTCGGCGATGCGAGCCTCACCATTCAGGTGCTCGACGCCGAGGCAAAGCTATTTAAAGTCGTAACAAAGCAGAGTAACACTCAAAACATTAACCTTCCTTTTCAGCAATTTAAAGGAAAGATGGCCGAAGCCCGTCGCGATGGTGATTATCCCCAATGGTTAACAGTGACGGATAAGGAACTGCTGGGGGAATTAATCGGTGTCGATGATCCTCATCACCTTAGCACCCGCGCCCTGTTACTTAAGCTAGATGAGATCCCTAAAACCGTTGTAATCGTAGAGAACCAGCCACAGCCGGAGTTAAGCCAAACCAAGAACATCCGCTTTGTGACCTTTACCGACTACAACCAAAATCTGGCCAATCCCTTAAGCGAGTTTGGCGATTCGAGCCTCAATAACTTCCTCTATCAAGATCTTGAGCCATCAAACGCCGAAATCAGTGCGATCCAAGGGATAAAACCTGAGACTGAAAATGGCCATAATCTGTATATTCCTATGTCAGCCGCATTAGCGAGTGCCTGTAAACCTGAAATAGAACAAGGTTTTAAAGAGGGGAAACACGAAGTCACTTGGCTGTTTGAGCATAATGCCCCAAACGGACCAGCCTATACCCTGATGACGCCCGACCGCGAGCGGCAGTTCTTCTATGATAAACAGATCAAGGGCAAGATCCGGTGCCAAGGTGATATCCATTGGCAGCCTTTAGAACTGCCCGTGACTGACCGCCCTTGGTTAATCGATTTACAGTCTTGGCTGACGCAAACTGGATATGGCAATGAGCCGAGTAGCGATCTTAAAAATTACTTTAAGGTCGAAGATGCCCAAGGCAATCTGTTAACCATTCGACTCCCCGAAAATACTGAGCTGCAAATTAACGAGGTGCTGATCGATGGTCGCTATTTAAGTGTCGCAGGCCCCGCAGCGAAGGTGAGTTATATGACGATCTCTAAAGACCCCGTCGACATCCCCTATGAATTCACCTTTAAACCTTTGCCATAAAAAGGAGCGGTTATGCGTCTATTTACAGTAAAACGGCTCCTTGGAGCACTCGTACTTATCAGCACCCATGCCAATGCACAAAAAGTGTTACTCGATGCCCATTGGAAGGTTGTCAAAGATGAAAAACAGGCTCAATACTATCTAAAACAATCGACCGAAGTGATCGACGGCAATTATAAGGCTGAGGTTTATTACAAAAATAACGATATGCTTTTCTGCGCCAGTGCCCTCGCCGATAACAAAATCGGTAAAACCCTCGCGAGCGAACAATTCCGCGGTGCTTATCAATGTTACTTTGAGGATGGCAAGCCGTACGAGCAAGGCTTTCGCAATGGGCAAGGCCAACTTCATGGCTTGCTTAAAAAATACATTGCCACCGGCCAATTATATACTGAGTCGCACTATGAAAATGGTGTGAAACAAGGCCTCGAAACCGCTTACTGGAATGGCGGCAATATCCGCTACAAAACCACCTTTAAAGATGGACAGGCAGTCGGCATCAGCGAACATTTTGGCCCCGAAGGTGAAGTCACCGCCAAGATCTGCAATGACCCGACCTGTGTGAGTCAATATTTTAATCTTGGCAAACTTAACCGTGAAGCACATCGCGTTGATGGCCTATTGCATGGCACTGAGACAACTTGGGGCCTGAATGGGCAAGTCATCTCGACCCAAGAGTTCGTTAAAGACAAAAGGCAAGGTGACTATTTTGAATATTTTGACAATGGCAAAGTCGAGCGTCACTACCAATATCAAGCTGATTATCAGGTCGGTGAGCAACTGACTTATTATGAAAATGGTCAGATCAAATTAAAGGAAGTGACCAACGATAAAGGGGATGCCCTCCAATCCATCGAATACGATGAGCAAGGGCAAATAAAAAAAACCACCGACAGCAAATACCAAGGTAATCGCTGGGTTTATCGTAAGCAGCAGCGCTTTAGCAAGGGCCAACTGATTGAGAGCACAGAAAACGACATACTCAAAAACTGGTCACTCAGCGAAGACTACCAGCAAGGCGAGTTAGTGAATCGTCGCGAGGAACTCGATAAAAAATTGACTGGCTTACATATTAAATCCTTCGACCAAACTGATGTAAACACCGTTTCCCGCGAGTATTTTAACGAGGGCAAGCGTGAAGGCCCCTATGAAATGGTGAAAATCGACCATAAAACCGGTAAGCGTTGGGTGGCCGAGCAGGGTCAATATTCCAATGACAAGCCCTCAGGCAAATGGAAGAAGCAGCAAGAGGATACCAGCCTCACCTTTAGCTATGATGACAATGGTGAACTCCATGGTGAGTTTCGTAATCAGACAAGTTCAGGGCAACTGCTTGAATTAATAAATTTTAACCATGGCAACCCCGACGGCTTAGTGCAACGTTACGCCAACAATGGTCAATTGTATGAAAAAGGCGAGTACCGCAATGGTCAACAGGATGGCGATTGGATATTTACCGATGGTGAGTACGGTTTCCGCCCAATACCCAATCCTGAAAGACGCTATTGGTATGGTCGTTTCGACCAAGGCAAACAAGTCGGCCATTGGGAATTGCGCTCATCTGAGGACTATGTGCTCCAAATCGCCAATTATGACGAGCAAGGCAAACTTCATGGTAAGCAATACGAGTTTGAGGAACATGGCTGGATAGAGGTGATTAATAGCTACAATCATGGGCAGTTTTTAAATCAGGAAACACCACCACCTGTGGTCACTTCAGACTCTGGTTTCCCGATGTTTTAGCCTAAGCATATTCGCTTAATCGATTAACTTAACCCTTGGCGCTGTGCACTGTATATAAGTGCACAACCCGATAAATAAACTCAACAGCAAAAAATTAGGATTCTTGTATAGGCCGCAAACCGCGCGGCCTTAAGACCCAGAACAGAGCAAGGAATCAGCATGTTCAATACGCCATTTCGCTTTATCAGCCTCGCGATTGCGGGAGCCAGCTTAACCAGTGTCCATGTACAAGCAGCGCAAAATCTCTCCTCCATGATGGTCGAAATCCGCCAACAGGACGGAATTCCCAGCTATTACAATCTCGCCACTGGCATGCCCTTAAATGGCGATATCGCCATAGTGCGCGATAACCAAGGCTATACCTTAGGGCAGTTTTCCGAGGGGATCCCTAATGGTAAATGGCAAGTATTTCATACCAATAACAGCAAGCTAGTCGAAGGAAACTATCAGCAGGGTTATCAAGATGGCACTTGGCATATGTTCGATTTGAGCGGCGCCGTTACTGAGGAACAGCAATTTGCCAAAGGCGTGCCCACGGGCGAATGGAAGGAATACAACAGCAGCGGCCATCTCAGCCAAACGACGCGCTATAAAGACGGTAAAAAGGAGCAAGTAAAACGTTTCTATAACAGTGGCAAACTGCAAGCCCAAGAAAGCTACCTCGATAACCTGCGTCACGGGAAATGGGAAAGTTTCTATGAAAACGGCACCTTGTCCCAAAGCCAGAGCTATGCGAACAACCAACTCTCAGGTTCTTATTTAGAACAAAATCCCAATGGACAAGCCACAGTGACGGGCCGCTTCGATGCAGAAGGCCGTCGCCAAGGAGCATGGGAAACCTTTTTCGATGACGGGACTAAATCGAGCAGCAGCCAGTTTAATCTCAATCTGCTCGAGGGTGAAGAACGGACATTTTACCCCAATGGTGAACTCGCCAGCCGCTGCCAATATAGCGCTGGGCAACGCCAAGGGAAATGCCAGCAATTTAATGATGCAGGTAAATTACAAGTTGAAGAACAGTATGTTAATGGTGCATTAGACGGGCCACAGCAATATTTTAATGCCGAGGGCATTCTCACTAGTGCTCTCAACTATAAACAGGATCAACTCGCCGGTACGCAAAAATATTTCCACAACAACGGCCAACTTAAAGAATTACGTAACTACCAAGACTCAAAGCTGACTGACAATGGCCAATACCCGCTTCATGGACCATCGGAGCGTTATGATGCCGAAGGTCATCTGCTCGAAAAAAGCCACTACGACATGGGAATTAAGGATGGCCAATTTGAGCGCTATCACGCTGGCAAGCTGCAATCCTCCGAGCAATGGCGACAAGGGCAGCGTCACGGTGAATCACGCCGTCACCACAACAATGGCAAGCTGCGGACGCTAGATCAATACGTTGAAGGTAAACCAACAGGGAAATCAGAAACCTATTTTGACGACGGCACAGTGAGTGAGCGCGGCGAACGTATCGATGGCCAATGGGTCGGAAAATATGAGTCATTTTACGATAACGGTAAACCTCGGGAAGTATCTCACTACGCACGGGATAAAAAAGACAATGCCAGTCGTTACCCTCTTGATGGCCATTTCGCCCGCTGGTATGCCAATGGTGATCCCAATGAAGAAGGCACATATCAAAGCGGCAATAAAGAAGGCCTATGGATACAGTACAGCGAAGGCCTGAAACAACGGGAGCAAACCTTCGCCAATGGCAAACTTAATGGTAACTATACAGAGTATTACCACGGACGCCGCCGTGTGACAGGGGAGTATTTGGACGACCAAAAAACCGGTCTATGGACGGATTATCGCTACGAAGAAAAAGACCCTACCTATGGCACAATCCCCGAGGGGAATATCCAGCAAAAAAGCCATTGGCAGGAAAACAAGCGCCATGGAATTCGAGAGTTTTACAGCTTTAAGCAAGTGGTTTACCGCTCAGAAACCTATGATAAAAATGACAAAACAGGCCCGTATGCCGAGTACTATCCCAACAATGGCCAACTAAAACTTAGCGGTGCTATGGATAAAGGTAATCAAACTGGATTGTGGGAAAGTTGGTTTGAGGATGGGATGCAAGCTGCTAGCACTGAGTTTTTAGAGGGTCAAAACCATGGCCAAACGAAAGAATATTACAGTAACGGCCAACTCAAATTAGAGGCAACTTATGCTAAGGGTTCGCTTGATGGTCAAGTGAAGCAATATCACCAGAACGGTAAGCCAGAACTCGTTGAAACCTGGGTGAAAGGCCAAAAAGAAGGCGATGCTAGCTATTACCACAACAATGGCAAGTTAGCCGAACAAGGCACTTATCTTAGGGATCGCAAGGAAGGTCTATGGCAAAGTTTTTGGCCTAATGGTGAAAAACGCACTGAAGGCAGTTATCTCAGCGATCGAGAATCAGGGGATTGGAATCATTATGATCAACTCGGCAAGCTGATTAAAACAGAACACCATGGCTAGCTTAAAAATGGGGTTTTAGATTAAAAAGCGATCTAGTTCAAACATTTATCCTTAACTCCAAATCTAAAGGAAGTTTCATGCAAAGTGTGCCATAACCAGTGTCTATACTAACGGCCTTTTTTTTCGTTTAGGACAAATTGCCTATGAAGACATTTATGAAAGACGAGTTAGCCCTGCTACTGGGAATACTGACCTTAGTATTCTTTAAAACCGGTGGCGATAGCTTACTCGCCGATGGCACCGCCCTCTCGACCTATATTCCCGTTTCACTCGCCCTATTGGGTGTAGTGACTTGGGCTATTTTCTCTGTGGTACGCCACTCAGATGCACTAGCGATTAAGCTTGGCGATCCCTATGGCACCTTAATCTTAACTTTATCGGTCATTTCACTCGAAGTGGTGATGATCTCCTCCGTGATGCTGACCGGAGAACCCAACCCTGTCATGGCGCGCGACACTATGTTCGCCGTCGTCATGTTGATCATCAATGGCTTAGTGGGCTTTACATTATTACTTGGCGGCTGGCGTTACCATACCCAGCATTTCAATTTAGATGGCGTAAAATCCTATCTCGTGGCGATTATCCCCCTCGCCCTACTCTGTTTAGTACTGCCTAATTTTACCGAAGGTGGCACTATTGGCGGCATGTCTAAAGCCATGTCTTGGATGCTGATCATTATTTCGATTCTGCTCTATGGCGTCTTTTTAGTGGTACAAACGAAGAGCCACAGCCATTTCTTTGTCGATGCCGATCATGAAGACCATGAGGAACACCACGGCATACTACGCAGCAATGCTTACCATACGATTCTATTAATTGGCTACTTGCTCGTGGTCATTTTGCTGGCAAAAACCTTAGCTATGCCTATCAATTACAGCGTAGCAACTCTAGGCGCTCCACAGGCATTAGGCGGCTTTATTGTGGCCTGCTTGATTTTATCCCCCGAAGCTGTGGGAGGCTTTAAGGCCGCGTTAAACAATCAATTACAGCGGGCAATGAATCTGTATTTTGGCTCAGTGCTCGCGACGATTGCACTCACAGTCCCCGCGGTATTAATTATTGGCAGCGTGATAGATCAAGAAGTCCATTTAGGCCTGTCACCCGCCGACATGGTGCTGTTAATCACCAGTTTAATGGTCTGTAAGGTAAGCTTTAGCAGCGGTCGCACCAATGCATTGCACGGCGCGACTCATATAGTCTTGTTTATCGTTTACTTGTTCTTAATGTTTGAACATGCCTAAACTTTATTAAATCCAAGGCCGAGCGTGATTTATTTGCGTCTCGGCTTTACGCTTTTCTCATCCAGATTGACCCGCAGTAAGAGTACAAACCAGACTAAAGCGCCAACAACAAACCAGATAAAAATCCACACTAACTTATGGCCATTACGAGCCTCAAATGGTTCAAATTTGGGCATAAAAATCGTTTGATGTTCAGCTTGATAAAGCGGACTTTTTTGTGCGGCGCTGAGCAACTCTGAACGAAGTGAGGATGGAGCTAATCGTTCAAGGTAAACAAAACTCTGGGGGTCCAACTCATTGAACTCATTTAGGGATTTAGCCAAAAACGCTTTGAATTGCGCTTCTTTCTCATTGGGTTCAAGTCGATTACTGATCTCCTGCTGATAAACTTTACCATACCAAGCGAGGGCCTTAGCATGCCAACTGTCTGCACGCTCGGCAAAAATCGGCATAGCGATATACAGTGCCATATTTAAGTGACTACTATGTTTACCTGTAACCTCTAGGCTTCGCTGCAAACCAATTTGCGTCTTATCAATATAAGATTGCTGCAACTGATAATACTGAGTATTTTTATGGAGATACAATTCTTGTATCGATGCTAATTGCGTTAACTTCCCCGTGGTCGTCTTGAGATATTCCTGCGCAACAATGCAAGGAACAGCCATTAATTGCACCGCGATCAATAAATAGAAAAAGCGCGAATTATCTTTAACAAACTTGAGTCGTTTTAGCCTAGGCCGGATATAAATGATCGACAATACCCAAGACAGTATCTGCGGCAGCCACAAATTAACGATATCTTCATCTAGGCTAAAAAACTCAAGGTTAACCAACAACAGCCAATGGACAAAACTGTAACCAGAAACAAATAACAGGCTGAGAAATAAGAAGGGAAAATAGATAAGTTGAATTTTTTTTAAAAATACATCCACACGAATGTCATCCTTGAGAACATAAAATAACGACTATGGTACGCTCAAATCCATCATAAATTTACCAAAATTGAATAGAAACTCAAAGCGTTAAAACATAAAGGCCAGATTGATTGCTCATCTGGCCTTTATGTTTGTACTTTTATAAAGCTGCAACCGAGAAACTAGGTCTCACTCAACTTAGCTAATTGCTGCTGGCTACGTTGTTTCTTGTATTGCTTAGCTTCAGCAGGAATAGGAGTGACTTTGCCAGTCTCTAGCCAGTTACGTAAACGGTTAGCATCCGCAATATGAGTATATTTGCCGTAAGCATCGAGCACGACAAATGCCACTTGGCGTTTTGCCATTTCAGTACGCATCACAAGGCAGTGCCCCGCAGCATTCGTAAAGCCTGTTTTGGTTAGATGAATATCCCAGTTATCTTTATAAACTAAACGATTGGTATTACGAAAATCTAAACTGTATCTTGGGTTGGCAAAGGTAACCGTCTTCTTCTCGGTCGAACTCAGCTGGCCTAGCATAGGGTACTTTTCACTGGCCTTAAGTAATACAATCAGATCACTGGCACTCGAAACGTTTTTATAGGATAAACCTGTAGGTTCAACATAGCGGGTATTTTTCATTCCCAGCGCTTTTGCTTTGGCATTCATCGCCTTAATAAAAGCTTTATGACCACCGGGATAATGATGTGCAAGACTTGCAGCTGCACGGTTTTCTGATGACATTAAGGTCAGCAATAACATTTCTTTACGGCTGATTTCACTGCCGATACGAACTCGAGAATAAACACCTTTCATTTCTTTGGTATCACGGATGTTTACCGCAAGCTTTTGCTCCATAGGTAACTTTGCATCCAGTACCACCATAGCTGTCATCAACTTAGTGACAGATGCAATTGACATTACTGCATTAGGATTATTGGAATAAAGCACTTCATTGGTTTTTAAGTCCACGACTATCGCACTACGTCCTGCAATTTCTTGCTTTAATGGTGCTTGCTTCGTTTTTGCTGTCGATTGAGTTTTGGTGCTTTTATATGCGACAGAGGCCGAATCGGCTGAATGCGCTGTCGTGGCAACGGTGAGACTGCTGCACGCAAGAATAAAACTACTGAGCAGAAAACGGATCTTCATATAGATTTCACTGAATAGATAAGGGATCGATTGTGCTATGGCACAGGTTTTGGCTAAGTATAGGAGTTCTACAGTGAAAGAAATAGAATGCAATTAGACTTTTATCTGCAAGATCAGCAGTTTCTCCTCAATTTTTATTATGTAAAACCAGCTTAACCTGTCACTAATCCAGAGCAATAAAGCATCTAGCTCTAGACATTTCAATTGCAGTAGAGACAAAATCTTAGGAAGAGGCTTTTTTCAGTAGAATAATTTGAAATGAAAATAATGGACGACTTTTTGCACTTTTAACAAAAGTCCCTGTACAACAGTGGTTTCAAGCATCTAAATACGTCATTTTAGGCGAATGAAAGCGTTAACATACGCCCTAAAATGCCGCGTTATAGCATCTTATCCGCTAGCGTAAGACAAATTCGAGTAAAGCTTCAGTATCTTCGCTCTCTTGTATCAGTTGGTCTGTCAGCACAAAACCGTGTCTGAGCAGCACTCGCTGTGAAGCTAAATTATGTTTAGCCACATGGGCAAAGAGGGGTCTTAAACTGACTAAAGGCAAAAATTGCGCTAAGGTCTGTGTCGCGATACCTTTGCCCCAATATTCACGGTCAATCCAATACCCTATCAGCGCTTGTCCATCACTTTGCCAATGCCTAATATTGCCCACAAACTTGCCATCGACCACTATCGCCCTTGGCAATACATTCACTTGTCCCAGAATATTTTGATGCCAATGTTTAAAAAACGCTTCTCGATCTCGAGGAGGAAATTGAGCAAGCTGGTTAGCAATGGGATCGCTTTGATGCACAAAAATAGCTTCAAGATCACTTTCAATAATCTGGCGTAAACTCACGCTGTATTGCGTGTTTGGTTGTTTGTCTGACTTACTAGACATAGGTATCACCATTAATACTATGTATTTCAACTTGGTACAGCATGCCACATTTTATGAAGGTAAGCTCAAAAAAAAAGCGCATAACCGAGAAGGAGTTAGCGCTCGAAGAGGCAAATTTGCCGAAATTGAGGTGTGTAAATTCAAGCCATAAAACTCACACGATAGCATTCAAAGCCTAGATAAAAATCAATGCAAAAACGGGTGCGCCTAATACCATAGCGATACCAATAAAAATCATAGTCAAACTGGCGATAACGCCCTCTTGCTTGCCGATTTCATTGGCTTTTGCGGCGCCAGCACCATGGGCAGATGCCCCTAGAGCAACACCTTTACCTAACGAAGTACGAATACGCATAAATTTAAATAAGGGATCGCACACCAAGATGCCAATAACGCCTGTAATTAACACCATCATAGCCGTCAACTCAGGCACGCCGCCAAAGGCACTGGTCGCCTCCATCGCAAAGGGAGTCGACACCGAACGTACCAGCAAACTCTTAGACAATTCCACCGGCAAGGGCACAAACTTCACCAACAGCCAAGAAGACATCATCCCCAGAAACAATCCGGCCGTTACACCTAACCCTATCGTCAGCGGATACTGGCGGATCAAGTTACGCTCACGATAAATCGGCAAAGCAAAGGCGATAGTTGCTGGCGCTAACATGGCCATTAACCAATGGGTGTATTCAAAATAGGTTGGCAGCGGGATTTTAAGATTAAACACCAATAAGGTAATCACTATTGGCGCTAACACTATGGGCGCTAACCACCAGACTCTATGGTACTTATAGAGACGCTTGGCGCCGAAGTAACAGAATATGGTCAGCAATAAGCTGAATAAGGCTAATCCCGTCTGCGACAACACAAAATCCACCACTTTTGAGTCAGTCATCATTAAGCCGCCTTAGCGTGGCGACGGGCTTGCTTTTTGATGTTCAGTTGGCGCTCAAAACGAAACACTCTATCGACCACAAAGCCTGTACCAAACATCACACACACACTGCCCATCACTAAAGTGAACAATATATTGGTGCCGTATTGCTCAAACAAACCTTCGTACTTAATAACGGATATCACTGGCGGGATGAAAAACAGCAATAACTCACCAATCAACCAAGCGGCGCCCAGTTGCACGGCATTTTCAGGAATAAGTTTAAAACCTAATACAAATAAGAGTATGCCTAAGCCAATCACACTTCCTGGAATAGGAGAATGTACCCAAGTGGCGAACCAGTGACATGCGAAGGACAGTAAACAGAAGAGGCCGATTTGGCTTAATAACAAAGCCCAATGTCGACACTGACGTATTGCGGCTTGTGGGAATGACATGATTTTCTCGGTTAGAACAAAGTTTTCTATAGGGCTATTCTAGGCTTGCCTATTTGATAAAAAAAATGAATATTAAGAATGTAATGCATGAATTTTAAGAATACATTTAAAGGTGAACCTTAATGGACCTCAAAGTTATCCGCTATTTTATCGAAATCGTCGATGCTGGAGGCTTCGGTAAAGCCAGCGAAAAAGTTCATCTCACCCAACCTGCACTATCAAAAGCCGTACGCCAATTGGAAGAGGAGCTAGACCTCATCTTACTCGAACGCGGTAAACGCGGCACCCAAGTCAAACTCACGCCCGCGGGCGAAGTTGTTTATCGACATGGCAAAGAGTTACTCGCTGGCCGACAACGCATGCTCGCTGAACTCACGGCCCAACGCAGCTTAACCGCGGGCGAACTCAATCTCGGATTGGCTCCTCTAGGTAGTGCCGAAATTTTTGCCCCGATTATTGCCAAATATCGCCAGCAATATCCGCAGATAGAGATGCACTTACTCGTCCGTGGCGGGGTAGAGCAAACAGCGGCAATCCAAAAGGGCGAAATTGAACTGGCCACTGGGATTATTGATTTTGATGAGGGTTATGACGGCATACGCGTGTTTAACGATCCTATGGTAGTGGTACTGCCTAAGGAAAATCCGTTATCCACCCGACAGATATTATCGTTTAGCGATCTCAGTGCCGACCCTCAGGTGATGTTCGAAACTGAATACACTCTCTATCAATTAGTGCTCAATGCCTGCCGACACGCCGGATTTGTCCCTAAAAACATCACCCGCGTTAGCCAAGCCGATTTCGGTATTGCCTTAGTCGCCGCGGGCACAGGGGTTATGGTATTACCGCGCTCCATCGCGCGGCGCTACAGCGTGCCCGGCGTCGTAAATATCCCACTGGCGAGTGACGAGCTGCGCTGGGAGCTATCGCTCTTTTGGCGCAAAGACCAAGTATTGTCCTTCGCAGCTCAAGCCATGATCGCCTTAGTCGAGAAGCACTTAACCCATAAATAACCCTATTCTTACCAAGGAACCACTAAGCTTAAACGCACTAGCGTATCGCTATCCCATGGCAGAATAGGCAAATACTCAGCCGAGTTAACATCGACTTTGGCATAGTGGTCTAAATTGTATTGCGTGTGCTCAGCACTCAGCATTAACACGCTATTAGGCCGCCAAAAATCGGTTTGGTAACTCAGCTCAAAGCGATATTGATTCTCTAACCATTGGTCTTCGTCTTGCCAGGTTTGTGCGGCCACTTGCATATGTAGCTTAGGCGTCACATTAGCCCCTAAACTTCCCATAAAGGTATAAGCAAACGTACCATTGCCAAAATCGCCACGATCGTAACCTCGAGTTCTAGGCACATCGTCATCGATTTCGAGATAATAATAACCCGCACCCGCCTTAAACTGGGCCTGTAATTGTTGTCCGTCAAAGTTAGCTGTCAGCCCAGGAAATACCTTAGCTTGTTTCTCAACCGAGCTAACGGTATTACGCTTTCCCTGTAAATCGAACTGCCAACCGAATGAAAACGCGGGATTAACACGATAAAGTTCACCGCTCGCGGCATAGGCAGACTTAAACCACACAGGGATGTGATCCGGGTCGAGTTTATCGACATCTACGTCTATATAGGCATCCAGCGCCGCCGTCAGCAAAATATCGCTTTGGGTTTTATGTTCTAACAATAGACTCGCATTCACCCCTAAGGTGTGAGAATCCTCGACCACAAAATCATGGCTGCCTAAGCTGTAATGCCACTGAGTTTGCTCTTCGGCCTGCAGTGCACTCGATAAGCACAGGGCTAAACACACTAATGCTGAGTTGAGATAGTTCACTTTTGACTCCTGAAATATCGTTTCTAGCTTGATAATCAAATCAGCCAGAGGATTAAACTGCATAAAATAGGAATAACACCAACTAAGGTTGCCGTTAAAGAGCGGCTAAACTAGCCAATTTAATCAAAGAATAATAGGCGATAGTTCAAATTATGACACTCTCATTGAGAAGCCGCTAATAAACACCACAGAAGTATAGATAGCCAAAAACCTAACAGTAACAATAGTTATAGACCAAAGCACAATAATTCAACCCAGAAAAAACAACTTACACACAAATTTGTACAGGAAAGCAGCACCCCTCAATCTTGCGACTGAAAACTGCAAAATAGAAATGAATTTTTAATCAAATTAACAGCATAATTATTGACACTTAATGCTCATCTGCCTATAGTCGCCACACTGATAGTGAAATCGAACAAGAGAGTCTTAAATGAAAAAGTCCATGTTATTAGGCGGCCTGACCTTAACTGCCACCTTGTTGTTAGCTGGATGCGGAAAAAGCGATGACGTGTTAGTCGTTGGCACTAATGCCGCCTTCCCTCCTTTTGAATATGTTGGCGGCCAAAGTGGCGATGAAATCAAAGGCTTTGATATCGATCTGGCCAAGCAAATCGCTAAAGATGCGGGCAAGACACTGAAAGTCGAAAACATGAAATTCGATTCACTGATCGTCGCACTCAACTCAGGCAAGATTGATTTTATCGCCTCAGGTATGACGATAACCGCTGAACGTCAAGCAAACGTAAATTTCTCTGAGCCTTACTACGAAGCGACTCAAGTGGTACTAGTCAACAAAGATAACGATAGCATTCATACGCTTGAAGATATTAAGGGCAAACACTTTGCGGTGCAGTTAGGCACAACCGCTGACATTATGTCGAAAAAATACACCCAAAATATCACCGCCTTTAATACGGGTTTCGAAGCCATTATGGAGCTTAAAAATTCAAAGGTAGATTTAGTGTTATTCGACAGCGAACCTGCCGCTAACTATCTGGCTAAAAATCCTGAATTAAAGATGATCAAACTGGATTTTCCTGCTGAGTTTTATGGTTTCGCCGTGTCAAAAGAGCAGCCTGAACTGTTGGCGAGCATCAATAAAACACTGGCTAACATGAAAGCTAACGGCCAATATCAGACGCTCGTTTCTGCCCATATAAAGTGATATCAGCATGATAGACGCAATTAATACCTCGCTGTTTAGCCCGATTGGCGAAGATGGCATGATAGGCATACTGCTGATATTAAATGGTTTGAAAGTGACATTAATCGTCACTTTCTTCGCCATGTTATTAGGCGCAGTGTTAGGCATTGGCACCACCTTTATGAAGATGTCGTCTAAGTGGTATATCCGCTTCCCCGCCAATCTTTATGTCGGTGTGATCCGTGGCACCCCAGTAGTTGTGCAATTAGTGATCCTTTACTTCATCGTGCTTTCAGCCTTAGATGTCGATAAGATCACTGCCGCCATTATCGCTTTTGGTCTCAATAGCGGCGCGTATATTTCTGAGATAATCCGCGCGGGGATTCAAGCCGTTGATAAAGGTCAAACCGAAGCGGCACGTTCACTTGGCTTGTCCCAAGCAATGACCATGAAATCGATTATTCTGCCCCAAGCGATTAAGAATATTCTGCCCGCACTTGGTAATGAATTTATCGTGCTCCTCAAGGAAACCGCCGTCATTGGCTTTATCGGTGGTGTTGACCTTATGCGCGCCGGTGAAATCATCCGTAGCCGTACCTTCGAGGACAGTGTGCCGTTATTTACCTGCGCCCTTATTTACCTATTCCTGACCTACAGCTTCACATTTGTGCTGTCGAAATTTGAAAAGAGGTTGAAACAAAGTGATTAAAATAACCAACCTGCATAAAAACTTCGGCGATAACCAAGTGCTCAAGGGCATTAGCGAGCATATTCGTCAGGGCGAAGTGGTGAGTGTGATCGGCCCAAGTGGCAGTGGCAAGAGTACCTTTTTGCGTTGTATTAATCTGTTAGAGCAGCCAAGCCAAGGCGATATCGAGATTGAAGGTCAATTGATCACAGCGCCAAACGCCTGCGTAGATAAACTGCGGCAAAAAGTGGGCATGGTGTTTCAAAACTTTAACTTGTTCCCCCATAAAACCGTCATCCAAAACATCACCTTAGCGCCCATTAGTCTAAAACTAATGACGCCAGCTCAGGCCGAGACCAAAGCCCTCGACCTACTGGCACAGGTTGGTTTAAGTGACAAAGCCAATGCCTACCCCGCCAGTTTATCGGGCGGCCAAAAGCAAAGGGTCGCCATTGCACGCGCATTGGCCATGGAACCAGACTTGATGCTGTTCGATGAGCCAACATCGGCACTCGATCCTGAAATGGTCGGGGATGTATTAGACGTGATGAAAGATTTAGCGCTAAAGGGCATGACCATGGTCATTGTCACCCACGAAATGGGCTTTGCGCGCGATGTATCCGATCGAGTGATCTTCATGGACGGCGGTTATGTAGTCGAATCTAGTCCGCCAGATGAGCTATTTAGCCACCCGAAAGAAGCCCGTACCCAAGCGTTTTTAAGCAAGGTACTCCGCTAGCTTAAGCGGCTTAAGTCCTTTCCCTCATGCTCACTGCAGTGACTTTAATAAGTGCCTGCAGTGAGTAAATGATTCAAATTAGGATCCTAACATTCAACGTTTATGACAAAGACTAAATTAAACAAGTCAGGATACAATCATCTTTCACAACACCATAAAAATTATGCCTTTGAATTAATAGGTATTGAACAAAAGCTAAATAGCCGTTTATCTGTTCAGGGAGTTTATTGTCATTGTGTCTCCAGCGACACGCCGTGAATATGTGTAGTGGCACACTAATTTTGGCCACCTAAATAGAGGTGATATTATTACCTCGTAGATGACTTTAGGTGAACACATGAGATCGACAACCAGAAAAACATTTAGTGCTGAATTCAAACTTGAAGCAGCCCAATTAGTCCTCGATAAAAACCATAGCATCATCGAAGCTGCAAAGGCGATGAACGTAGGTAAGTCCACTATGGATAAATGGGTGAGACAGTTAAAACTAGAACGCCAGGGTGGCACACCA